>BDSW01000243.1 GCA_002898175.1 bacterium BMS3Abin04 | reverse complement strand
TTCCGATCTCACATGAAATTAGAAGTCCGCTAAATACTATTGGAACAATTGTACAACAGCTGCATAAAGATTTTGAACCGACGGAAAATAAAGAAGAATATCTCGGATTATCGAAGCTGGTTTACAATGAAGTTAAACGGATAAATCAAACCATAAATAATTTTCTAAAATTTGCTCGTCCCGAACCGGTTGTTGCTTCTTCCTTTAATTTAACCGAATTCATAAATAGATTAAAACAGCAATATAAACCTATGATGGATGAAAAAAATATTAAGATGGAAATTTCACACGGTTATCAAGGTGAAGTATACTGGGATCAAAATCAAATTCAGCAAGTAATGATGAATCTAATTCAAAATTCAATTGACGCAATTAAAAGTGACGGTGAAATTAGAATTGCTACGGAGTACGTAAATGATGAAATTATAATTTCCGTTTCCGATAACGGCGAAGGTATTGCAGAAGATAAACTGAATAAAATCTTCAATCTTTATTATACTACAAAAGCTAAAGGGACCGGAATCGGACTTAGTTTGGTTCAAAAAATAATTTATGAACACGGCGGTTTAGTAAATTTGGAAAGTGAAAAAAATGCAGGAACAAAGATCATGATTAAATTACCCAAAAGATACAAGGATATTCAATGACGGCATCACTACCGACAATATTGATAATAGATGATGAGGGATCCCAACTTCTTTCCCTAAAAAGTTTTTTAACAAGAAGAAATTATAAGGTACTCACTGCTCCAAACGGTAAAGACGGATTTGATGTTGTACGTAATAATACCGTAGATATAGTTTTAACGGATTTCAGAATGCCCGAATGGGATGGATACGAAGTATTGAAACAAATCAAAAAATTAAACCCGGGAATTGATGTAGTGATAATGACGGCCTTCGGAAGTGTGGAAGATGCAGTTAATATTATGAAAGCCGGCGCCTATGATTATATAACAAAACCAATCGACCTAGATGAACTTGAAAATTTGCTTGGAAGAATTACCGAAAAAAGAACCCTGATTTATGAGAACAAACAACTCAAGGAACAGTTAATTGAAAAGTTCAGGGTTGATACAATTATCTCTCAAAGCAAGAAAATGGAAGAAGTTTTAAATACCGTTGCCCGTGTTGCAAACAGCAAAGCAACTATTTTGATTTTAGGTGAAAGCGGAACCGGGAAGGAACTGATAGCTAAAGCAATTCATTATGCAAGTGATAGAAAAGACAAACCCTTCATTACGGTTAATGTCGCTTCTTTACCCGATAATCTAATCGAAAGCGAATTATTCGGACATGAAAAAGGAGCATTTACAGGAGCCGTTGCTCAAAGAATAGGAAGATTTGAAGAAGCTAACGGAGGTACATTATTTATAGATGAAGTTGGAGATATTCCGTTATCCGTTCAAGTTAAAATATTGAGAGTAATACAATTCGGTGAAATCCAAAAGGTTGGAAGTAACAAAACTATCAGTATTGATGTTAGAATAGTTGCAGCTACAAATAGAAACCTTGAAGAGATGATAAAGAGCCAGGAGTTTAGAGAAGATTTATATTACAGGTTAAATGTAATTCAAATTAACATTCCCCCGTTAAGAGAACGTAAAGAAGATATACCGGTTTTAATCGATCACTTTATTGATAAATTTAACAAGCAAAATAATGCCGATATACAAGGGTTGGATAAAAAAGCTCTTGACCGGTTAATGAAATATGATTACCCCGGGAATATAAGAGAACTGGAAAATATTATTGAACGGGCTGTAATACTGGCTCGTAATAATGTAATTACATCGGAAACACTTCCCGCTCAATTTGAAACTGCAAGGGAAATTTCATTATTAGATCCGCAAAACTTAACCGACGGTTATGAAAAGAAAGTAAAAGCTTTTGAAAAAGATATGATTAAAGAAGCTCTAAGACAGACAAACGGAAACAAAAGCGCCGCCGCAAGATTGTTAAACATCACCGAAAGACATTTACGATCAAGGCTTGAGCGATTAGGTATGAAATAGAACCTTGATTTTAAAAGCCCAACTTTTTGGAAAAGTCGGGCTTTTTTATTTTCTATTATACCATAGTGCACAACCATGGTTGTTCAATGCATTTAAAATTCTTAATTTAAATCCGAATTGCATATTTTTCCAAGGTTCGTTACGTTTATGGAATTATATCAATTATTTTTTATATATGTTTAAATCACTTAAAGATATTTCGGACTTAATTTAGAGAATTCAATAGCAGCACTAATCAACAGCAACTTAACTTAAACAATACGGGTATTATCGAATTAGAATGAATCCTAGAACAATTCTAAAAAATACTTTCGGTTATGATGAATTCCGACCTCTGCAAGAAGATATTATAGAAAGCCTTCTCAAGAAAACCGATTCACTTGTAATAATGCCTACCGGCGGGGGAAAATCCCTTTGCTTCCAAATACCGGCGTTAATTTTTGAAGGGTTAACAATTGTCATTTCCCCTTTAATTTCCTTGATGAAAGATCAGGTTCAGCAGCTTACCGAACTAGGTATTTCCGCTGTTTTTCTGAACAGTTCGCTTTCCCAAGAAGATTATAGAATTAACGAAGAACTGATACGAAATAACAAAGTAAAATTATTATACGTAGCGCCCGAAACTCTTTCTATGGAGAAAACTTTAATTTTGCTATCTTCCGTAAAAGTCGACTGCATTACGGTTGATGAAGCTCATTGTATTTCGGAATGGGGTCATGATTTTAGACCGGAGTACAGGCAGATTGCAGAGATTAGCTTAAAATTTAAAGATGCCGTTATTGCCGCATTTACTGCAACGGCTACCCCGCAGGTTCAAGATGATATTATTAAAAGTCTTAGTCTTAAAAATCCCAAAAAGTTTGTCGGCAGCTTTAACCGTACAAATTTATATCTGCAGGTTATTCTTAAAAGTGATCCGCTTTCTCAAACAATTAATTTTTTGGAAAAGTACCCGAACCAATCGGGGATAATTTATTGTTTTTCGCGTAAACAAGTTGATGAGCTTTATGAAGAACTTCACTATAGAAAATACTCGGTCCGCCCTTACCACGCCGGACTTTCAGACGCTCAAAGGAAAAAACATCAAGAAGAATTTATCAAAGACGATGTGCAAATTATTGTTGCAACCATCGCTTTCGGAATGGGAATTAATAAACCGAATGTCAGATTCGTAATTCATTACGATCTGCCTAAAAATATTGAATCGTATTACCAAGAAATCGGACGAGCCGGCAGAGACGGTTTAAGAGCGCATTGTTTACTTCTTTTGGGATATGGAGATATTAGCAAGATAAATTATTTTATCGATCAAAAAGCAGATAAAGAAAGACGAATAGCAAAAATGCATCTTGATGCCTTAATAAGATATGCGGAATCATATAATTGCCGGCGTGTTCCATTGCTAAATTATTTCGGTGAAAAGTATGAACGCGAAAAATGCGAAATGTGCGATAACTGCGAGAAAGAAGAGGCAACCCTTGTTGACGTAACAATTGAAGCACAAAAATTTCTATCTTGCCTAAAACGAACCGGGGAAATATTTGGAGCAATGCATATTGTTGATGTTCTGCGCGGTTCAAAATCTCAGAAAGTAATTAACAAAAATCATCACCTGCTTTCAACTTATGGGATCGGGAAAGATATAAGCAAAGAGCAATGGCTAAGTTTAGCCCGCCAGTTTTTACAAAGAGCTATAATTCAAAAAGATTATGAATTCGGAAGTTTAAAAATTACTGATCTCGGTGCGGAAGTGCTTAAAGGGAACTTTAAAGTTAAAGGTATTTTAGAGGCAAAAGAATTCAATTATAAAGTCCAAAAAGAAAGTTCATTGGATTACGATAAAAAATTGTTCTCACTATTACGAACTAAACGTAAAGAACTTGCAGATAAAACCGGCGTACCTCCTTATGTTATTTTTCCCGATAAAACATTAATTGAAATGGCAGCCTACTTCCCGAAAACTGAAAATCTTTTGAGAGGAATTCACGGAGTAGGAGAACAGAAATTAAAGAAGTACGGACAAATATTTCTTGCCTTGATTATTGAGTATTGTCAAACTAATAACATAACGGAAAAATTAACATCCAGATCTAAAAAGAGAAAGAAATCATCAATAAAAAACGCACGGTTTATTGAGATTGGCGAAGCTTACAAAAAGAGTAAATCCTTCGATGAACTGCTAAATAGGTCTAATGTAAAGCGTAATACTTTAATAAATCATTTAACAAGATATGTAAGTGAAGGTAATAAAATCAATACGGATATTCTAATTAACTTGATACAAATAAATGAAGATAAACAAAAATATATTTTTACAGTCTTTGATAAATTGGGGGCAAACTATCTGAAACCCGTTTTCGACGAACTGGAAGAAACTGTTCCTTATGATGATTTAAGAGTTTTGAAAATATGTTATATAAATAAGCAATTATGAATTTATTGCGCAATAAAAAGTCCGACCTTTCCTGCCTAAGGCGGACAAGCAAAAAAGTTGGGCTTTTCTATTAAACTGCAAGGAACAAGCATGCTTGTTCCTTACAATATTTCATTCAAAATATTTTAATTAAAGTCCAAATTTGTTTATTTTTATATAGCTCATTACTCTTTTCCAACAAAAATATTTCTTCTGTTTGTGGTAAAACAAATATGAAAAATAAATTAATTTTAGATTATTACCATAAAGTCAAAAGTGCTAATAAAGAAACCCCAAAGGAAGAAGCTTTTAAGACCTACTAAATAAACTTTACTATACTTATAAAACGTACTAAAGATATATAAATTTTACTATTAAAAATGTTGAATAACGATAGCTTTTCACATTCTGGCAAACTCTAATAATTTTGAGTAATTACCTTGATCAGCCTTTCGTAATGCTTCAAGGTATAATTGACGAGCATTCCCTTTGTGTACCAAATCTTTTCTTCCCCAGGTAAAAACCGGGAGATTAAAAACATGGTTTACTATAATATCCCCTATTAAACGGGAGTGTCTTCCGTTACCATTAGGGAATAAATGTATTTGAACAATACGGTGACTATATCTAAGTGATATTTCATCAGGCGAAAAGGCATTATTTTTAATCCAGAAATTACAGTCATCAATAAGTTTTTTTACTTCAATACCGATCATGAATTTATCAACACCAATATTTTTATTTGTTGTTCTAAAATCTCCAGCCCATTTCCAGACTTCATCAAACATTTTCTTATGTAAATTTTTAGCGAATTCTTCCGTTAAAATCTTATCAATATTAAATTTATTTTTCAAAGTCCATTCAATTGCTTTTTGAATATTGAGCTGCTCAAATTCATCTAGTTCTCCTCGTGTTGTTATTGTGGAGATCAGAAGACCATCTTTCTCATCCTCATCAAGCGGGGTTTGTCCGTTGATGTAGTCTGAATCTAATCCCACATATACCTCGGTACTTCGTTGTTAATTTGTTCGGCTTTTTCACTTATTGCTTGTTTAATTCTTTCGGGAAGGTTTTCTTGATCTTCCAAACTCATTGATTGTGATGTACGAAGTACAATATCTTTAGCTAATTCATTAGCTCGTTTTTCAATCATTTTTTTTAGCGATTCATCTTTTGGTATAATACCGTAAACAAAACGCATGTTAAGAGCTTCTGCTGCTTCCGAAAGATTTTTTAAAGTAATACTGCCGGAACTTTCTCTTTCTTCAATTTCCCGAGCACTTTGCACAGTAATATTTAACCTCTTTCCAAATTGTTTAAGAGACATATTTAGAGTTGTTCTAATTGAATTGAGCCATCCTTTTGAAGGAACTGACATGTTTTTAAGAATACTCATCTTTTCGAACTTATTATTCAGTTGTTCTATTTGCAGTTTTCGTTGTAAGTTTTTCATCAGGCTATATCCTTTATTTTTTATATGTAATTTAAGGGTATAGCCTTAAATATGCAAGCTGTTTTTCAGGTTATACCTTATCCGATGGTTTTGAAAAGAAGGTGAAAGCTTTTGAAAAAGGAATGATTCAGGAAGCATTAAAGTAGACAAATGGAAACAAAAGTGACGCTGCAAGATTATTAAACATCATTGAACGACATTTACGTTCATGGATTGAAAGACTGGGTATGAAATAGAAATTTATATTTATATTCAAAAAAAAACCAACTTTTCCTGCCTAAGGCGGACAAGCAAAAAAGTTGGGCTTTTACGGTAAATATAAAAGTATATTAGAGTACTAGAGTAAAATTAAAAATTATCGACTATTCCCCTTTCCCAATCAGCTATAAAATCATTTATTTCATCAATAAATTCTTGCTCTTTTTGAGTCCGGTTGATAGTTAGATGAAATACTATCTTGTTCTGTTCCGGCGGGTATCCGGTTGTAATTGTCCATGTTAGCGCATTCGGACATTCAACCAAGTAAAAACGAACTCCTCCTTTGATACGTTCATATTTAAGAGTAAACTCTCCCCATTGACTTCCGATATGCGCGCTGTTTTCTGTCGTCTGTTCCAGAACAAACATATCCGAAAGAAAAGAATTTATTGCCGATAAATTAATTTTCGACTGAATTTCCATCTCATTTGTGTCTACATCTATTATCTTAAAAAATTCCATTTACAAAAACGTATAAATAAGTTATTTCTATAAATAAAAATACTAATTTAAATCCGGTTTTGTTTTTGGATTACTCTTCCAAACAATCAGTGAAAATATTATCCATGCAACCGACCGGAAAGTCATTGCACCGATACTATGAATTGATATTATATCGCTAAATATTGTAATTAATAATAAAAGAACAGCGATGTGAAAAGCGGTAATTGTGTAAGACAGAATAAGCGCTTTAACATTTCTACGCCTAATTAAAATACCGGCAGCAATAGAAACCAAGCCCATTATAATATTATAACTAATCAGTATTGTGAAATATTGATAACCGG
>BDSW01000242.1 GCA_002898175.1 bacterium BMS3Abin04 | reverse complement strand
TTATCAGCAAGCAACAAGTTCAAGTTTAGTAATCGGCTTTTTGCTTGCTTCATGCGGTGAGGGTTTTAGACTATGGGGGGTTTCATATGCAGGAAGTGAAACAAGAACAACCGGGAGCGTGGGAGGAACTTTTCTGGTTGTCAGCGGACCTTTTGCACATTTAAGAAATCCTTTATATTTAGGAAATATTTTGCTTTACTTCGGAATTGGTGTAATGTCAATGGCTTTGTTTCCATATTTGCAAATTTTAGCGCTTCTTTTTTTCTATTTTCAATATCGTATAATTATTAAGGACGAAGAAACATATTTGGAAAAAGCATTCGGAGACAGTTACGAGCACTACCGGAATTCGGTTCCCCGATTAATTCCGCAGATTAAAGCTTATAAAGACGTTAATGTGGAACAGCCGAAATTTAATCTGAATGCCGGACTTAAATCTGAACGAAGGTCTTTACAAGCTTTTACAACAGTTACAATAATACTAATTCTACTTTTCATTTTTACAAAGTAGCTGATTATGAAAAGAATAATTTTAATGATTGCCGGTGAAGATTCGGGAGATTTACATGGTTCGGCATTAATAGAAAAATTAAAGATGATTGACCCTGAAATAGAAATAGTTGGTATTGGCGGCGAAAGGATGAAAGCCGCCGGAATGACACTATATTTTCATACTAAAGAAATGGCATTTTTGGGATTTGCAGAAGTTGTAAAACATATTCCTTTTATCCATAGTGTTCAAAATTTCCTACTTCAAAAAGTACGTGAACTAAATATAAAAGAAGTAGTACTTATCGATTATCCGGGATTTAATTTGAGTATTGCAAAAAAATTAAAAAAATTAAATGTAAAATTAGTCTACTACATATCTCCGCAAATATGGGCATGGGGTAAAAAAAGAATTAAAAAGATTAAAGAATTAATTGATTTAATGATTGTTGTCTTCCCTTTTGAAAAAGATATTTATGAATCCGAAGGCATAAATGTTAAGTATGTCGGTCATCCGCTTGTTGAAAGAATAGAGGATTACCAATTTTTATCCAGGGATGAATTATTTCAAAAATTAAAACTTGACGCATCAAAAGATATTTTACTTTTAATGCCCGGAAGCCGGGAACAGGAAATAAAAAAGATTTTCCCGGAAAGTATTAAAGCAGCTTATAGATTGGCACTAGATTTTAACATGCAAATTGTTGTTGCCTGTTCTCAAAATATTGATAAGTCTCTTTTTTCTTCTCTATCCGGAAACATTGATTATACTCTTTCAAAGGAATACAATTACGATTTACTAAAGTATGCAAAGTTCGGAATTATTAAATCCGGCACTTCTACATTAGAAGCGGGACTGTTCCGGTTACCTTTTATTGTAGTTTATTCAACCAACTATCTGACTTATTTAATTGGCAAAAGTTTAATAAAACTTCCCGGGATTGCTTTAGCAAATATTGTTCTGGGTGAAAAAGTTGTAGAGGAGTTAATTCAAAAAGATGTTAACTCACAAAATATTTATGATAAAGTAAAAACAATACTAAGCAATACAGAGACATATAATGAAATCAAAAAAAAACTGGGTAATATAAAAATAAAACTGGGTGAAAGCGGAGCATCAAAAAGAGCAGCGGAATTTATATTCCGTGAATTAACCAGCTGATGTTTTTGAGTAGTTCCATATCCCTAACAAGTAATCCTGCTTATTTTTTTAATATAAAAGTGCATGGAATTAAAAAAACATAAACAAAAAATTTTAAGATTTATTGGAAATCTGCTCCTTTCTAATGTAATAAATGTTCTTTGTAAGACATTGAAATTGGAACATGAAAATAAACCGGTTATTGATAAACTTTTTATTGAGAATCAAAACTTTGTAATTGCGTTTTGGCATGGAACAATGTTGGTTCCTTGGTTTATAAATCGTAACAGAAATTTTGGCGCTCTCGTTAGCAATAGCAAAGACGGTGATTTACTGGCAAAGATTCTAATAAAGTGGAACTATATAGTTGCCCGCGGTTCTAGTAATTCAGGCGGGAAAGAGGCATTGGCAACACTTTTGAACTTTGCCGATAAAAATTATTCCGTTGCAATAACACCCGACGGTCCAACAGGTCCGCCGCATAAAATGAAAGCCGGAGCGGTTATCACAGCAAAGAAGGCAGGAATACCGTTGATTTTATTAGGAATTAATTATTCTAAAAAATATGTACTTAACAGTTGGGACAAATTCCAAATTCCCAAACCGTTTAGTAAAATATATGTTATTTATTCCGAACCTATTTTTGTTAATAAAAACTTAAGTTATGATGAAACATCTAATATAATTTTAGAATGTGAAACGGAATTAAATAACTTACAGAGCAAAGCGGAGAACAGTGCTTAAGTTAGTTAGAAAAATATTAGCTCCCACGGTTTTACTCTATTTGGTAGTTGTGAAAACCAGAAATTTTTTATTCGATAAAAAAATTTTTAAATCGGAAAAGGTCGATGCAAAAGTTATATCCGTTGGAAATATTACCGTTGGCGGGGCAGGCAAAACACCGACTTCTATTTACATCTCTGAACTACTGAAAGAAAATAATATAAAAGTCGGAGTTTTAAGCAGGGGGTATAAAAGAAAATCGAAAGGTTACTTGCTTGTTTCGGACGAAGATACTGTTTTAACAGGTGTAAAAGATGCAGGCGATGAAATTTTATTAATTGCAAAAGAGAATAAAATACCTACTGCCGTTTCGGAAAAACGGGTCCTTGGCGCTAAGAAATTTCTAAACGATGTTCATTTAGATGCAATTGTTTTGGACGATGGATTTCAGCATAGATGGATTTATAGAGATATTGACATCCTTGTAATTGATCAGAGATTTTTAAATAAGGTGAATAAAGCCGAACAAAATCTTTTACCGCTTGGCAATATGAGAGAACCGTTCTCTTCAATCAGCCGTGCCGGCATTGTTATTATCAATTCAAAGTTTTCACCTAAAAAAGGAATACCCGAACAATTAAAAAAATATTTTAAAGATAAACAAATTTTTTGGGGTTCTTATAAACCCGCGGGTATTTTTGATGTAAAAACTAAGGAACAATACACTTTAGAAGAATTTAGGGGGCAGAAAAGTCTTGTTATAAGCGGAATTGCTCGTCCATATTCCTTCCTTAGCGTTTTAGAAAATCAAGATATTGATATTAAAAATAAAATACTGTTCCCGGATCATAAAAATTATACTCTTACAGATGTTCAAAAAATTAGAAAAGCCTTTTATGAAACAAATTCTCAATCGGTTCTTACAACACAAAAAGATGCAATTAAGCTAACAAATTATTCAAAAGAATTGGACGATATAGATATTTATTATCTTAGAATTGCACTTAACATAGAAAATAATAGTATTTTTCATGATTTAATATTAAACATTTTTAAAAATTAGAAAATTCACGAATACACAATAAAATAATAAGAGGTATCTGATGTCAAAGAAAAAATCTCCAAAATACGTTTACTTTTTTGGTAACAAGAAAGGCGAAGGCGGATCAAAGATGAAAAATTTGCTTGGCGGAAAAGGGGCTAATCTTGCTGAGATGGTAAATATTGGTCTTCCGGTTCCTGCAGGTTTCACAATTACTACCGAAGTTTGTACGTATTTTTATGAACATAATAATAAATATCCGAAAGAATTAAAGAAAGCAGTTTCCGATGCGTTAAAAAAAGTTGAAAAAATAATGGGCGCCAAATTCGGCGATAAAAAGAATCCGTTGTTACTTTCCGTTAGAAGCGGCGCGAGAATTTCGATGCCGGGTATGATGGACACGATTCTTAATCTCGGCTTAAATGATGTAACAGTTCAAGGATTAATTGAAAAAACAAACAATCCGAGATTCGCATACGATTCTTACAGGAGATTTGTACAAATGTACGGAGATGTCGTTTTAGGACTTCAACCTGAAGACAAAAGAGAATTAGATCCGTTTGAAATAATAATTGACAAAAAGAAAAAAGCTCATGGAATAGAGCAAGATACGGAATTAACAGCCGAACACTTAAAAGAATTGGTTGCAGAATTCAAAGCTGCAATTAAAAAACATACCGGTAAAAACTTTCCGCAAGATCCTATGGAACAGCTTTGGGGCGCTATTGGCGCCGTATTCGATTCTTGGAACAACGAAAGAGCAATTATATACCGTAAAATTAATAATATTCCCGGTGAATGGGGAACCGCTGTTAACGTAATGTCGATGGTATTCGGCAATATGGGTGAAGATTCCGGAACGGGTGTTGCTTTTACCCGCGACCCTGCTACAGGAGAAAATGTCTTTTACGGAGAGTACTTATTTAACGCTCAAGGTGAGGATGTTGTTGCCGGTGTTAGAACTCCTCATAAAATTGCCGATCTGAAAAAAGAAAATCCAAAAGTCTATAAACAACTTGATGATATACGTAAAAAACTTGAGAAGCATTATAAAGAAATGATGGATATTGAATTTACAATTCAGCAAGGTAAACTATGGATGCTTCAAACCCGTGTGGGTAAACGAACAGGTTTTTCTGCAATAAGAATTGCGCATGACATGGTTAAGCAAAAACTTATCTCTAAGGAAGAAGCTTTATTAAGAATTGATCCCGATCAATTAAACCAATTATTAAGACCAATTTTTGATACTGCTGAAAAAAAGAAAGCAACTGAAAGTGGGAAATTACTGGCAAAAGGATTAAATGCGGGTCCGGGCGCTGCTTCCGGGAAAGTAGCTTTTACAGCTACCGATGCTGAAAAAATGGCTGAGGCTGGAGATAAAGTTATTTTAGTAAGAATAGAAACCTCTCCTGAAGATATAAAAGGTATGAGTGTATCCGACGGTATTCTAACTGCTAAAGGCGGAATGACTTCGCATGCAGCTTTGGTTGCAAGGCAAATGGGAAAAGTTTGTGTTGCCGGCTGCGGAGCCTTAAATATTGATTACAAAAAAGGAATTATTAAAGTTAACGGAAGTAATCAAGTTGTTAAAGAAGGAGACTATATCTCGATTGACGGAACAACCGGCGAAGTAATTGTAGGCGAACTCAAAACCAAACCATCGGAAGTAGTTCAAGTTCTAATTACAAAAGAATTAGATCCTAAAAAATCTAAAATTTATCAAACTTATAAGGACTTAATGTCTTGGGCGGATAAGGTAAGAAAATTAGGCGTTCGTACTAATGCCGATCAACCTGATCAATCTAAAAACGCCGTAGCTTTCGGCGCCGAAGGTATTGGCCTCTGTAGAACCGAGCATATGTTTTTTGGCGGAGATAGAATTTTAGCAGTACGTGAAATGATTCTTTCTGAAACAACCGAAGGAAGGAAAAAAGCTCTTAAAAAGATATTACCGTTACAGCGAAAAGATTTTACCGGTATTTTTGAAGTAATGGACGGCAAACCTGTAACGATTAGAACTTTAGATCCGCCGTTACATGAGTTTTTGCCTCATACTGCTGCAGAACAAAAAGAACTTGCAGATATATTAAAAATTTCGGCTGCAAAAGTAAAAGAAAAAGTAGAAAGCATGCATGAATTTAATCCCATGTTAGGTTTTAGAGGATGCCGACTTGGTGTAAGCTATCCGGAAATTACCGAAATGCAAGCAAGAGCAATTTTTGAAGCGGCTATTGCCGTATCGAAAAAAGGTATAAAAGTAAAACCGGAGATTATGATTCCGTTGGTAAGCGTCAAGAAAGAACTTGATCTGCAAAAAGAAATTGTAGATTCTGTTGCAAAAGAAGTCTTCAAAGAAAAAGGAAAGAAAGTGGATTATCTTGTCGGAACAATGATTGAACTTCCCAGAGCTTGTTTAACAGCAGATGAAATTGCACAAACAGCTCAGTTCTTCAGTTTCGGAACAAATGATTTAACCCAAACTACTTTTGGTTTATCGAGGGATGATGCCGGCAAATTCTTACCGCTTTATGTAGATGAAGAAATTTTACCGAGAGATCCGTTTGAAAGTCTTGATCAGACCGGTGTTGGTCAGTTAGTTGAAATGGGAACTGTAAAAGGCAGATCCGTGAATCCAAACTTGAAAGTCGGTATTTGCGGCGAACATGGAGGCGAACCTGAATCGGTTGAATTCTGCCATAGAGTTGGTCTGAATTACGTAAGTTGTTCTCCGTTTAGAGTACCGATTGCCAGACTTGCGGCAGCACGAGCAGCTTTAAGAGATGTAAAACAGACTAAAAAGAAAAAAGCAACTAAAAAGAAAAAGTAATTTATTGTTGAAGTGCAACTAATGCTTTTTATTTTTTGTCAAACGGTTAGCTGCACTTCCGGTTTTTTTATATTTGATTAAGATTACCAATCAAATGTTTTACAAAGATGTTAGAGGAGATTAAATGAAACTATCTGATTTTAAGTATAATTTACCTAAAAACTATATTGCTAAATATCCGGTACACCCGAGAGATAAAGCTAAACTAATGGTCTTGGATAGAAATACCGGAGAGGTTGAGCATAAAAAATTTACGGATATTGTTGACTATGTATCTCGCGGAGATATTCTTGTTGTAAATGAAACTAAAGTTATGCAGGCCAGATTATTCGGACACAAAGAAAGAACTAATGCAAAAATAGAAGTCTTTGTTTTACGCGAGCTAAATAGAGATGAAAATATTTGGGATGTAATTGTTGATCCGGCAAGAAAAGTAAGAATCGGAAACAGAATTTATTTTAACGATAAATTATGGTGCGAAGTTATCGATAACACAACTTCAAGAGGCAGAACAGTACGGTTTAATTACGATGGAACGGATATTTATAAAGCTATCGAAGAAATGGGGCACACTCCCCTACCACCGTACATAACGCGTGATACAGTACCGGAAGATAGAGAAGACTATCAAACTGTTTTTGCTAAAAGGGACGGTTCTGTTGCAGCGCCTACTGCCGGTTTGCATTTCACAAAAGATCTGCTTAAAAAGATCAAGAAAAAAGGCGTGAAAGTTGAATCGGTTTTGCTTCATATCGGACTTGGTACTTTTAGACCGGTTGAAGTAGAAGATTTGACAAAACACCGAATGGATTCGGAATTCTTTGAAATTTCCGATAAAACCGCAAAAAATATTAATGATGCTAAAAAAGCTAAGAAAAATATTATTGTAGTCGGAACCAGCGCCGTTAGAGCATTAGAAAGCAGCGTTACTTCGGAAGGATTTGTAAAACCGAATTACGGGTGGACCGATAAATTTATTTTTCCTCCCTATGAATTTCAGATAGCTACAAAACTTATTACTAATTTTCATCAGCCCGAATCTACTTTATTGATGCTTGCTTCCGCTTTCGGTGGTTATGATAACGTTAAAAAGGCTTATAGAAAAGCCATGAAAGAAAAGTACAAATTTCTTAGTTACGGCGATGCCATGCTGATAAAATAAATATTTGTAACCTTCAAGTTATTCAGCTTGAAGGTTACTTTTCTTCTTTTCATAATTTTAAACTACTATGAAAACTTATGCAATAATACCCGCTGCCGGAATTGGTAAAAGAATTACATCGGAAATACCAAAACAATTTATAAAAGTTAACGGGAAGGAAATTATTGCGTATACACTTGAACTGTTTCAGCAATGCACAGCAGTTGATGAAATTATTATACCAACAAGAAAAGATTATTTCGATTTATTAAACCGTATAAAGGGAAAATACTCAATTAAAAAACTGAGCCGGATTGTTGAGGGCGGAAAAGAAAG
>BDSW01000241.1 GCA_002898175.1 bacterium BMS3Abin04 | reverse complement strand
AATTAGAAAAGATAATTAGCGAAAAATCGGAAGAATATCAAGAAAGTCTGAATATAGAAGAAGGACCAATTTTCAGATTGGTTTATTTTAAAATAAGTGGCAGCGGAAGTGATAAGCTGTTAATTGTAATCCATCACTTGGTTGTAGACGGAGTATCTTGGAGAATATTGATGAAGGATTTACAAGAATCATACGAGCAGTTGTTAAAAGATGAAAGGAAAAGATTACCGTTAAAGACTACATCATTTAAGTATTGGTCGGAAAAATTAATTGAATATGCAAAGAGAGCTGAAATAGTAAAGGAAGTAGAATATTGGACAAGGTTAGGAAGAAAGGAAGAATTAGTAAAGATACCGGTTGATAAAGTAGAAGGAGAAAATAATGAAGGCAGTATAGAGAATGAGAAAATAATAATCTCAAAAGAGGAGACAAAAAAGATACAGAAAGAGTTGCCTAAAAAACTAAAGGCAGAAATAGTAGAGATAATATTGACGGCATTTATGCAAGCATTAACGAATTACACGGGAAGAAGGAAACAGATAATAGGGATGGAGGGACATGGAAGGGAAGATATATTTGAGGATGTAGATATATCGCGAACAATGGGATGGTTTACAACATATTATCCTGTAATGTTCGACTTCAAGGACTCTATTAAGATAGTAGATAGATTAAAGTTGATTAAAGAAGAATATAGAAAGATACCGCAGAAGGGTTTAGGTTATGGAGTTCTTAAGTATTTAAGTGAGGAAGAAGAAGTAAGTACCAGAATGAGAGAGATACCTGAACCGGAAATAGTAATAAACTATTTAGGAGTGTTTAACCAAGAAGAAGAGGAAATGAAACGCTTTTCAATATCTAAAGAAAAGAAAGGTCATGAGAGAGGAAAGAAAAATAAGAGAGCACATTTAATAGAAGTATCGGCGAGCATCATAAATGGAGAATTAAATATTGTAATAATGTACAGTAAAGAGAAGCATAAGAAAGAGACGATAGAGGAGTTATTAAAAGAGATAGAGGTAAATTTAATACAATTAGTAGAAACTATAAAAACAGAAAAAGAAATAGAGTATTCAGCAGTAGATTTCGAAGAAGCTGAAATAACAGATGATGATCTTGGTGATTTATTATTGGAATTAGACGAATAATTAAGCCGGTTATTTAAGGTTCCCTTATTAACGAAACCATTATAAGTAATATGAAATATGATTGTGATGTTACTCACTAACAAAACAATTAATATCAATAACATTATAAATAGTGATTCAGGAAGTGTTAAAAATATTTTTGAAATGTATTTTCAAAAACAGTGCTTATTTTCAAAGGGAAATGCCGTTTGTATTTATTATACACGCTTTTTTATTTGAATTATTAGAATACTTGTGATATCGATAACATCAAAAATATTTACATAAAAAACTAATACTGTAAAGATTATAATAAGTAAAAAATATAAACATTAAATCAAACTTGTAGAGCTGATTTAAATAAATTAATTAAATGTATGCAAGATCTTGAAAGAAAAATATCGCAGCTTTCTCCTCAGAAAAGAGAAATTATATTAAAAAAATTAAAAGAAAAAGGTCTAGTTGCCCAGCAAAATTATAAATTAATAGAACCTAGAGAAGACCAAGCAAATTATCCGTTGTCTTTTGCTCAGGGAAGATTATGGTTTTTGCAACAGCTGAATCCTGACAGCGCTTTCTATAATATGCCGGCACTTATTAATATTGTTGGGAACCTAAATTACAAAGCTCTCGAGCAAAGTATAAACGAAGTAATACATCGTCACGAAGTTTTACGAAGTAATTATCTATTCAACAATGAACCTAAACAGATAATAAAGAAAGATTTAGAATTAAAGATTAAGAAATATGAAATTTCCGAGCTGGAAGGAAACAATGAAGATGAAAAAATAGAATTGTTTTCAAATAAAGAAGGTTCCAAGCCTTTTGATCTTACAAAAGACACTATGTTGCGAGCAAGCTTAATAAGTATTGATGATAATAAAAATATCCTTATCGTTACATTCCACCACATTGTTGCGGACGGTTGGTCATTAGCGGTTTTTATTAATGAAATTGTTTTAGCATATACTTCATTTAGCAAAAACGAAGAACCGAATTTACCGGAATTAAGAATTCAATACGCTGACTTTGCCAAATGGCAAAAGGATAAGTTGGAAAATAATGAATTTAAAACTCAAATAGATTATTGGAAAAAACGACTTAGTAATCTAACGGGAAATCTGAATCTCCCAATTGATAAACCGAGACCAAAAGCACAAACATTCAACGGTTTGCACAAAACATTTTATATAGAAAAGGAATTGTTTGAAAAAGTTAAAGGTTTTAGCAAGGAGCAACAAACAACCGTCTTTGTTATAATGCTTTCGGTTTATCAAGCGCTTTTATATCGTTACACTTTACAAGAAGATATTGCTGTCGGTTCACCTATTGCTTATAGAGACAAACCGGAATTACAAAACTTAATAGGTTTCTTTATTAACACCTTGGTTTTCAGAAGTGATTTTTCCGGCAGCCCAAGTTTTACCGAATTAGTAAAGAAAGTTCACAAAACATCTATAGATGCTTTTGATAATAAAGACGTCCCTTTTGAAAAAGTTGTTGAAGCATTGAAAATTAAAAGAACACAAGAACAATCACCACTTTTTCAAACATTGTTCGTAATGCAGAACACTCCTAAAAATGAAATTAAGCTTGATGGACTTTCATTTGAGTTTAAAGAAATAGAAACTAACAATGTTAAGTTCGATTTAACATTATCAATTGAAGAATCAGAACAAGGTTTAACAGGTCTGCTGGGGTATAATACAGATTTATTCAATGAGGATACAGTTGACGAATTTATAAAACGATTTAAAATATTTCTAAATAATGTAATTGAGAACCATTCAGCAGCTTTATCCAAAGTTGAATTGGTTAGCAAAAAGGAAAGGAAAGTCTTAATATCAGAATGGAGTAAAACGGAGCCGCTAAATAACTTACTACCCAATTTACAGTCATTATTTGAATCGCAAGTATTATTAAGACCCGAAGCAATTGCGATAGAATATCCAACGATAGAAAACGGCGGACAAATACAAACGGAAACACTTACATATTACGAACTAAATGAAAAAGCAAATATTTTAGCACATCATTTAATAAACAAAAATGTAAAACCGGATTCGATTGTAGCTCTAAGCATTAACCGTTCACCGGAAATGATTATTGTACTACTGGCAATATTAAAAAGCGGTGCAGCTTATTTACCGATTGATCCGAACTATCCTGAGAACAGAAAAAAATATATGCTGGAAGATTCCGGTGCAAAGATTTTAATTACAGAAAACTCATCGATATCAAGCTATGATGATTATAAAGGTGAAACAATTGTTATTTCGAATATTCTAAAAAATTATTTCGAAACGGATAAATTAAATCTGAATATAAAAGTCGGGCATGAAAATTTAGCATATATAATCTACACGTCCGGTTCTACTGGGAATCCCAAAGGTGTTGCGGTTACACATAAATCGATAGTTAACTACATTATGGCCACTTCCGAGCAATACGGTTTTACAAGCAACGACAGAGTATTGCAATTTTCATCGATTAGTTTTGATGCCGCTGCGGAAGAGATTTATCACACTTTGTATAAAGGCGCCACACTCGTATTGCGTCCCGATGCAATTATTAGCTCACCAAAAATATTTTTGGACTTCTCCGAAAAATATAATATTACTATATGGGATATGCCTACTGCTTATTGGCACCAATTAGCACAAGAAATTATTGATGAAGACCGTAATTTGCCAATTAATTTGCATTCTCTGTTAATTGGCGGTGAAAGGATAGAGCCGGAAAAGGCTAAGTTATGGTTAAATAAATTTGGCAACAAAATTAAATTTTTTAATACTTATGGTCCCACTGAAACTACAATAGTTTCTTTATTTTACAAGATTACCGAGAATGATAAAACACTTCTTGAATATAGGGAAGTTCCAATAGGCAAACCTGTACAAGGTTTAACAGCTTATATATTAGATGAAGATCTAAATCCAATTCCTAAAGGTTTCCCAGGTGAATTATGTATCGGCGGTGTAGGTTTAGCAAAAGGTTACATTCACAAACCGGAGATTACATCAAAAAGTTTTATAACTAATCCGTTTACACAAGAGTCATCAGAAAAAATTTACCATACCGGCGATAAAGTACGTTTACTTAATGATGGGAGTTTTGAATATCTCGGAAGAAATGATGATCAAGTTAAAGTACGCGGTTTTAGAATTGAACTTAAGGAAATTAATAATCTATAGA
>BDSW01000240.1 GCA_002898175.1 bacterium BMS3Abin04 | reverse complement strand
AGATAATAAAATACTTTATGGACCGGCTAAAGCTGCTAATGCCGGCGGTGTTGCGGTTTCCGGTTTAGAAATGTCGCAAAATGGTATGAGATATACGTGGACCCGCGAAGAAGTTGACCAAAAGCTTCAAGGCATTATGAAAAATATCCATAAAACTTGCGTTGATATGGCTGATAGATTCGGAATGCCGGGCAATTATGTTGCCGGTGCTAATATTGGCGGATTCTTAAAGGTAGCAGATGCAATGATGGATCAAGGAGTTGTGTAATTTCTTTGTTCAATATATTTGTTTTAAAACTCCCGTTTTTTAACGGGAGTTTTTATTTATTCGGTTTCCGCTTTCACTTTTTTAATTTACTAAATTTTGCTTACTTTAATAATTCTATTAAAGAAATTTCTTTGTTGGAAATAGTCAAATAATAAGAGGAGTATTGATTAAGTGAAACTTTCAAATTGGGTTGAACAAGGATTTGATAAGAAAGCTCTTCCGTTTCAAAATTTGATGAGATTTAGAATAAGAGATATCTTGTTAGTCTCAAGTCTGTACGACTTATATTTGTTTGAAGAAGACGGAAGATTATATGAATTATTACGTCATGAATATAGAGATTTGCAGTTAAGCCATACACCGGAAATTACCAGAGTTTCCACAGCGAAAAAAGCCTTTAAATTAGCCAGAGAAGAAAGAAGATTTGATCTAATTATAACTACTCTTCACATAGAAGATATGGATGCAATAAGGTTTGCTGAAAAGGTGAAAAATTCCGACTTAAACATTCCCATTGTTTTACTTACTCAAAACAAAAAGGAATTAAAACACCTAATGAACAGCCGGAATATTCATATTTTCGATAATGTTTTTATGTGGCAAGGTGATTTCAGAATAATAATTGCTATTGTTAAAACGATGGAAGATAAGTTAAACGTTGATCATGATACTAACATTGTTGGTGTGCAGACTATTATTTTAATAGAAGATGATGTTCAATATTATTCCTCATTTTTACCGCAAATTTATAACGAGCTTTTTAATCAAGCCCGGAGACTTATTTCTGAAGGAGTTAATTTATCGCATAAATACTTACGAATGAGAGCACGTCCTAAAATTCTTCTCTGTACAAATTATGAAGAGGCGTGGAAATATTATAAAAAATATAAAGAATATTGCTTAGGTATAATTTCTGATATTGATTTTCCTTATAAAGGTGTAAAACACCCGAAAGCGGGAATTAAATTTGCAAAAAACATAAAATCCGATCAAGCTGATATTCCGATACTGCTGCTTTCTAATGATCCAAGTAATAAAAAGGATGCATATAAAGTTAAGAGCTCTTTTATAGTGAAAGATTCTCCACTGCTGCTGGAACAGGTGAGGGATTTTATGTATGAGTATTTTAGTTTTGGAGATTTTATTTTCAGAAAAGCGGACGGAAGCGAAGTTGATCGTGCACACGACTTAATTTCATTACAGGAAAAGTTGAGAATTGTACCTGATGAGAGTATTATTTACCATGCTTCCAGGAACCATTTTTCGAACTGGTTAAAAGCCCGAACAGAATTTAGATTAGCTTTTAAGTTACGACCGCGGAAAGTTTCGGATTACAAAAATGTAACGGAATTAAGAAACGATCTAATTAATTCCATTGAAAGCTATAAGTATTTAAGAAAAAGAGGATTAATTACAGATTTTGATAAAGAAAGTTTTGACCCTAATAGTGGGTTTGCAAGGATTGGCGGAGGTTCGCTAGGAGGTAAAGCGAGAGGTTTAGGGTTTATCAATGCATTAATTAGTGATTACGAACTTGATTCAAAATTTAAAAATGTTCGAATTTTTGTTCCTCCGGGAATAGTTATTGCTACAGAGGTTTACGATAGTTTTTTGGAGCAGAATAATTTGCGAAAATTTGCCATTGAATGTGATAATAATGAGGAAATCACTAAACGATTTCTTCAAGCAGAACATTTTCCGCACGAAATTATTAATCACTTAGCATCATTTCTTGAGCTAATAGATTCTCCGCTTGCCGTACGTTCTTCAAGTTTATTGGAGGATTCTCAATATCATCCCTTCGCAGGCGTTTACGAAACATATATGTTGCCGAATAATCATGCGAACCCGTTAATAAGGCTTAACGAACTTTTAATAACAATTAAGAAAATTTATGCTTCAACTTTTTATCAAAGGGCAAAAGAATATTTAAAAATTACTTCTTACAGGCTTGAAGAAGAAAAAATGGCGGTCATTATTCAGAAGTTGGTCGGTAAAAAACACGAGAATAGGTTTTATCCTGAAATCTCCGGTGTAGCTAAATCGTATAATTTTTATCCGGTAAAACCTCAAAAATCGCATGATGGAATTGTAAGTGTTGCCTTGGGATTGGGTAAAACGGTAGTTGACGGTGGAAGCTGTTTAAGATTTTGTCCAAAGTATCCTCAAGATATTATTCAGTTTAATTCGGTTAAAGATACTCTTGATAATTCTCAAACTAAATTTTATGCGCTCCAATTGGATGGTGAAGTTGATCTCGAAGTTCAAACACATGATTTGCTTCTTAAAGAATACGATTTGGAGGTTGCTGAAAAGGATGAAGCTCTAAACCTAATTGGTTCAACTTACTCCATTGAAAATGATATAATATATGATGGTACCAGCAGACAAGGAATTCGTGTTGTTACATTTGCTCCAATACTAAAACATAAAATTTTCCCTCTCCCGGAAATTATGAATTTCCTGCTTAATATAAGTAGTTGGGGAATGGGGACACCGGTAGAAATTGAGTTTGCGGTTAACTTAGCCAATAAAAAGCATCCTATAAATGAATTCGGTGTTGTTCAAGATAGACCTATTGTTATAAACGAAGAATTAGAGAATTTTAAAATAGAGCATACAAAAAAAGAGAATCTATTGTGCGAAAGCGATCAAGTTTTGGGTCATGGAATAATAAATGATATCCATGATATTGTGTATGTTGATTACGATAAGTTTAATAGAGCCAAAAGTGTTCAGATAGCACAGGAAGTAAATTATTTTAATTCAAAGTTAAATAGGAAAAATAGACCTTATCTTCTAATTGGAATGGGAAGGTGGGGATCATTAGACCCGTGGTTGGGAATACCTGTTGTTTGGGAACAGATATCAGGGGCAAAAGTAATTGTTGAGTCGGATTTTAAAGATATTGTAGTAATGCCTTCACAAGGATCTCATTTCTTCCATAACATAACTTCATTAATGATAGGATATTTTACGGTATCTAATTTAAATGAAAAGAGTTTCTTGGATTTTGATTGGCTTAGATCCTTAACTCCCGTTGAGCAGAAAAAATACTGTACGCATATTAGTTTTACAAATCCGTTAATTGTTAAAATAAACGGAAGAAATAATAAAGGTATAATCTTAAAACCTGAAGAAAACAAACAAACAGCTGAGTAAATAATTGAAAATAAAAGCAAAATAAACTAAGTTTCTTGAGCAAAAAATATTATGAAAAAGGATAAAAAATGGAAATGAAAGAAATTAAAGCTGCCGAGAGAACCCGTAATATTACTTATGCAGTTAGAGACGTTCTTCTAATTGCGAATGAAGTAGCCAAGACAGGCAAAAAAATGTTATATCTAAATATCGGTGATCCGAATATTTATGATTTTGTTACTCCAAGAGCCATGATTGAAGCGAGCTATAAAGCTATGCTGGAAAATAAGAACGGTTACGGACCTTCATCAGGAGTTGAATCTGCACGAGATGCAATCGCTCGCGAATCCGAAAGGAAAGGGATTAAAAATATTCGTGATATTTTTGTTACTACCGGAGCCAGCGAAGCTATAGATATTTGTTTAACCTCTCTTGTAAATCAAGGAGAAAATATTTTAACTCCAACTCCCGGTTATCCGTTATACACAGCTATTCAAAGCAAACTGCAAATGGAAGAAAATCCATATTACTTGGATGAAAATAACGGTTGGCAGCCGGATGTTGAAGATATTAAAAGTAAAATAAATGATAAAACAAAAGCTATTGTTTTAATTAATCCTAACAACCCAACAGGTTCTAACAGCAGTAAAGAAACTTTACTTAAGATTATTGATTTAGCTTTAGAGCACAATCTTGTAATTTTTGCAGATGAGATTTACGATAAATTGTTAATGGACGGCGAAACACACGTTTCACTGGCATCATTAAACCCCGAAGTTCCGGTAATAACTTTTGGAGGATTGTCTAAAAATTATCTTGCCCCGGGATTTAGAATGGGTTGGGGGGTTATAAGCGGAAATGAAGCGGTGCTGAAAGATTATATTGAAGCAATAAATAAAATTCTCCGTTCCCGTTTATCGGCAAACCATCCTATTCAATATTCAATTCCGGTAGCGTTGGATGGCGATCAGAGTCATCTTGATGTGGCAATGAAAAAACTTACAAAGCGAAGAGACTTAACGGTAGAAATGTTGAATGCAGTTCCCGGGATCACATGTGAAACTCCGCGCGGAGCTTTTTATGCATTCCCGAAATTAGAAATTAAAAACAGCGATAATCATTTTGTTGCCGAACTTATCAAAGAAACCGGTGTAGTTGTTGTCCCCGGCAGCGGTTTCGGTCAAGTACCGGGAACTAAGCATTTTAGAGTTGTTTTTTTACCGAATGAACAAATTTTAGAAAAAGCTTACCGAAGCATTGGCGATTTTTTTGTGAAATACATTGAAAAATATGAAAAATAGATTTCTATATAATTTATTGAAGAAATAAAATAGTTTTTATTATTGCTGAAACTTTCATAATCCGGAGTCTTGCTTTTTAAGATATCCGGATTTTTTGTTTAAAATTTTATTAAAATCTAATTATAACATTAACAAATCTAATCAATAAATTTTAATACTTTGTTTTTTCTTTTATTAAATTTGGCGATTGATCTTACACATTTATAGGAATGCTTTGATTAACTTAAAAACGTATCCGAACGGATTAAAAGTAATTACCGAAGAAATTCCCTACGTAAATACCTTCTCAGTCGGGATGTGTTTTAAAACCGGTTCCAGGAAAGAAACTAAGAAGCTGAATGGAATAAGTCATTTTGTAGAGCATATGATTTTCAAAGGTACCGAAAAGAGAAACACGAAAAAAATTACGGATGAAATAGAATCTATTGGCGGATACTTAAATGCTTTTACTACAAAAGAATATACTTGTTTTTATGCTAAAGGATTAAATGGAACTCTCAACAAAACCTTTGAAGTCTTAAGTGATATTATTCAGCATGCTATCTTTGATCCTAAAGAAATCAAGAAAGAATCGGGTGTTATTAGAGATGAAATTTTAGATTATGAAGATTCTCCGGAAGATTTTATCTTCGACAGATTCGAAACGGAAATTTATCAAGGAAATTCGCTAGCTTATCCTGTACTTGGAACAATAGAAAATGTTTCACGATTTACTCAGAATGATTTAAAAAGCTTTGTTAAAAATAATTACGGAATCAATAACCTTATTATTTCTGTTGTAGGTAATGTAAAAGAAAAAACAGTATATAACTTAGTTCCCAAATTTATTGTCGATTTATCGAATGTAAAAAACAACAATGGAAAAACGGTTAAAAATATTTTTCCTCATAATAGTTTCATCCAAAAAAATATTCAACAATCTCATATTATTATTGGTGAGCCGGTAGTAGGTTATAATCATAAAGACAGAAATATAGTACGTTTACTATCCATTATATTAGGAGAGGGCAGCAGTTCAAGGTTATTCCAAACACTACGCGAAAAAAATGGAATAGCATATCAAATACAATCGTTTCTAAATTCTTATAGAGAAACTTCCGCTTTTGGTATTTATGTTTCTACCAACAATAAAGTTTTTCCCAAAGCTGTTGACCTTATTTACAAAGAGTTGAATAAACTTAAACAAAAGAAAGTATCGGAAAAAGAGTTAAGAAGAGCGAAAGAATACTTAAAAGGTTCAATTGTAATTGATTTGGAAAGCACGTCAAACAGAATGATACGTTGGGCACAGTCTACAATTTATTTTAATAGAATTAAGTCGGTTCAAGAAGTTCTTAATGAAATTGATAATATTATGCGCGAACAGATTTTAGAGCAGGCAAATATAACTTTTAACGAAGAGGAATTTTTTAGTGTTTTGCTAAGCCCAAACAACAGTCTTGGATTGTAACTTGTCAACATGATAATTGATATTTGTGAACACAAAAAAAACTCAATGCTATAAACCAAGATTATTCCATGACCTGTAATATTCTACGCAAAGTGACAAGGTTTTTTAGATTGTAGTTGCCTGATAGAAAATCTGCAATCGTTAATCGTCAATCAAAAGAGATTGCTAATAGCAGATTAATGATTTTTGATATTTTTCTGGCTTTGCGGGTTTACGAATAAAGAATCATGAAAAAAGAACTTTAATTCGAACGATTCGCTCAAGAAGTGTTATTTTTGAAAATTATTGTTGACAACAGATTATATGCAACTTAATAATTTATTATTTTATATTATTGAATTTGTGTCTCTGATTCTTTACATTAATATTAAAAATTAGTTCTTGTTTTTACTTATGAGATATGAAAAAGATAATTTTCTACATATTGTTATTGTTTACTTTTACTGTCTCTGCTCAGGAAGAACCGCTTAAGTTCAAAATTTTTTCTCCCACGTTAGTTCCACAAAATCAAAATGTACAAATTTCAGTTGCCGGTCGGTTAAACAAAGAAATTGACACGTTGTTTTTTACTGTACAGCCAAACGAGAGAATAAAATTAAACAGTATTATTTTCCGCAAAAAGAATTTCAGTAAAAAATTCCATTTTAAAAAAACCTTTAATAAGGAAAACTCTTTTTACGAATATAAATTTCAATTTATTCCTTCATTGTTGGATGGGAAGGAAAATGAAGCATATCAAATAATTTTAACATTTAACAAAATAAGGAAAGATATTAAATTTAATTATTACCTTACAGTAGTGAGAACTGATAGCACGGTTGAAGAATACTCTTCGGAAATGAGTGAAAACTCAGAGTATTTTCTGCCCCCATCTTATTTAAGGACTTATCGAGTACAAGATGCTTCAGGAAAAGCCCTGTCACTTTCCGGTAATTCAAAATTTAGTTTTAATATTGATAATAATGAGTTTACCAAAAATATGTTGATTGAATTTTGGGGGAAATTTAGTGCTCCGGTAAATTCATTTTTTAATTTAATTGATTCTAGCACTCAAGATACTTTATTAAGTTTAAGCAATAATCCTCTCCAGCTTATTTCGGCATCGGGTAAAGAGGCGGCTTCTTTCTTCGGAGATTGTTTCATGCCTAACGGAACTTGGCAGCATTTTTCAATTTTATTAAGCAAAGATTTTCATAAAGCGGATTTATATGTAAATGACACGAAAATATATTCTTTCGATAATATGGATTTTTTAAATTCGGAAAAAATGAATTTGGCATTCAGGACTTCCGGCAGCAATAAAAGTAATTTTCAAATTGATGTGCTAAACGTTTGGGAATTAAACGGAAGCTTAATAAGTTCTTTTGAGAATAAACATTATAATCATTACTTAGCTGATAGTTCTAAAATTCTTGCATCGTTCAATTTTGATGATAAATTTTCCAATAATGAAGAAAACAATAGATTAGGAATAATACTCTCCGGAGCTAAATTGGTAAAATCAAGCGCTCCTATTTTCTCACCTGTTCCGGATTTGAATGTTAACGTAGCAAATAATCTAAACTCACTTGAGTGGAAAGGGAAAGAATTTAGTTTAGCAAAAACATATGTTCTGGAAAAATCATTTAAAGGAAATAAGTTCTCGGAAATTTATAAAGTTGATTCTGATGAGGATCCGAACAAGGTTTATTATTACTCCGATTTCCCGGATGAATCAAGTAAAGTGGTTTACTACAGAGTAAAGCAGATTAACAAAGACGGTTCGGTTGGATTTTCTCCGACAGTAAAGGTTGGCAAAGCGGAACAAGAAGAATTTATTTTAGACCAAAATTATCCTAATCCGTTTAACCCGACCACTAAAATATCTGTGGAGGTTCTAGTTCAAGGTGAATTCCAAGTTATTGTTTACGATTTAGTAGGGAATACCGTTCAACAATTGTATTCCGGGTTTTTGACCCAAGGAATTCATACTTTCACGTTTGATGGTTCAAACTTACCTTCCGGCATTTATTTCTATGAAATAAAATCACCGCACTATAATTTAGTTCACAAAATGATATTGGCTAAATAACTTATTTTGTTTATTTTTTCATATTCAAATTTTAATAATTTCAATTCTTAATTGATTCATGTTTTCAAAAGTTTACTCAAGTGCAACATTTGGTATTGATGCGGTAATTATTGGTGTTGAAACCAACGCTGAAAAACAGATTCCCGGATTTATAATAGTTGGTTTGCCCGATAGCGCTGTAAAGGAAAGCAGAGAAAGAGTTTCGGCAGCAATTAAAAATAGCGGCTTACCTTTTGCTCTACGTAAATTTACCGTTAATTTGGCTCCGGCGGATATTAAAAAAGAGGGAAGCGCTTTTGATTTACCGATTGCAGTTGGAATTCTGGCTGCAAGCGACTCACTTAATACATCATTTTTAGAAAGTTCCATTATTTTAGGTGAACTTTCTCTTGATGGTTCTTTGCGCAGGATAAAGGGTGCGTTGTCAATTACGGTTGAAGCAAAAAAGAATGGCTTTAAGAGAATAATTTTACCTGCCGACTCGGCAAAAGAAGCATCGATTGTTGAGGGAATAGAAGTCTACGGGATGCAAAGTTTAAGAGAGGTTGTTAACTTTTTGGAAGGCAAGGAAAATTTACAGCCTATTTTCACCGATAAAGATGAAGTTTTTTCAGGGGTCAACACATATCATCTTAATTTTTCTGATGTTAAAGGACAAGAAAATGTAAAACGTGCTTTGGAAATTGCGGCTTCGGGAGGACATAATATTTTGATGATCGGACCCCCGGGTTCAGGCAAAACAATGCTTGCAAAAAGAATTCCCTCAATTTTACCTCCTTTGTCTTTTGAAGAAGCTTTGGAAACCACAAAAATTCATTCGGTTGCCGGAATACTTGCTAAGGATAAAGCTTTAATAACCGAAAGACCTTACCGTAGTCCGCATCATACCGTATCGGATGCAGCGCTGATTGGCGGCGGTACGTTTCCCAGACCGGGAGAAGTTTCGTTTGCACATCACGGAGTATTATTCCTTGATGAACTGCCTGAGTTTAAGAAAAACGTTTTGGAAGTTCTCAGGCAGCCGTTAGAAGATTATAAAGTTACAATCAGCCGTTCAAAAATGTCTTTGGAGTTTCCTGCAAATTTCATGCTTGCCGCCGCAATGAATCCTTGTCCGTGCGGTTATTATACTGATCCTAATCACGAATGTACTTGTACTGTTGGGATGATCCAAAAGTATATGTCTAAAATTTCGGGACCGTTATTAGACAGAATTGATATTCACATTGAAGTTCCTGCGGTTCAATACAAAGAATTATCTTCAGAATTGAGAGGAGAAAGTTCTGCCGATATTAGAAAACGGGTAGTTGCTGCGCGGGAAACTCAGCATATTAGATTCAAAGATGAAAGTTTTATTTTTAACAATGCCGATATGGGATCAAAAGAAATAAGAAAATATTGTAAGCTTAATCAGCAAGGAGCGGAATTGTTGAAGATGGCAATGACAAAACTAGGTTTTTCTGCGCGTGCTTATGATAGAATATTAAAAGTAAGCCGTACAATTGCCGATTTGGAAAATGAAGAAAATATTTTACCTCAGCATGTCAGTGAAGCAATTCAGTATAGAAGTCTTGATAGAGAATTGTGGAATCATTGATTAAAGTTTATAAATTGAATTCATTTTTATCGTATAGAAACCGGGGAATTTAGATGCTCGTGAAAATGATTTTAGAAAAAAACATTTGATATATTATTTTTTTTGGTTAAAAAACATATTTGCATTATGAAAAAAACAATTTTTATGATTCATGGAATGTGGGGAAGCTCTTGGTATTGGGAAAATTATAAAAAATTTTTTGAAAGCGAAGGCCATATTTGCAAAACAACTACGTTACGCTATCATGATGTACAGCCCAATCAACTACCAAATCCGAAACTTGGAACAACAAGTTTATTAGATTATGCTGCAGATTTGCAAAAAGAAATTGCACAACTCGAAGAAAAACCGGTAATTATGGGGCATTCAATGGGCGGATTGCTTGCTCAAATACTCGGTGCCAGAGGATTAGCCGAATCTCTTGTTTTGTTAACCCCGGCTGCACCGGCGGGAATAATGGTTTTAAAACCATCGGTTATAAAAAGTTTTATGAGTATCCAGACAAAATGGGGGTTTTGGAAAAAACCGATGCGTCAAAAATTCGAGGAAGCGGCATATTCAATGTTAAATCTTCTCCCTCCGGATGAGCAAAAAACAACTTTCGAAAAATTTGTTTACGAATCTGGAAGAACTGCTTTTGAAATCGGATATTGGTTCCTCGATTCTAAACACGCATCGAAAGTTGATGAATCGGAAGTTACTTGTCCGGTTTTAGTAATTTCCGGTTCCGAAGATAGAATTACTCCCGCTTCGGTTACGAGGAAAGTTGCTGAAAAATACAAATCCATATCAACTTACAAAGAATTTAAGAAACATGCCCATTGGGTTGTTGCAGAACCCGGTTGGGAAGACATTGCTAAGTTTGTTGCTGATTGGCTGAAATCAATTTAATTTGCGTCTTTAATATCTTAAATTTGATAAAACAAAATCATTAATAACGAATTAAAAGAGAATGGCGCTTAAAATAACTGGACTCAATACTAAAAAGTAGGATATGGAATAAAGAATAAAAATGCTGCATAAAGTTAAAAAACAATCGAAATTGAACACTCTGAAAAGTAAATTACTTTATTATGGGGTTACTAAAAATATAAGAATAAATAAATGTCTCCCACAGATTCAACATTTCTAGTTTATCATTTCAATTGTAAACCCCCTAAGCAACTATAATTTCTGAATTCATTATTTAACTATGAGGCAGAAGTAATAGGTGTTTATAATGTTTGGTAGTTGCGTAAGGGGATCAACTATTTTGCATGAATTGCGATAGAGATTTTACCAAGTTTGAAAAATATTTGAACATGGAAGCTTATAGAAATTATAATTGACTTAATAGAAGTTGCCTAAAAAAATCTTTTTTGCAGAGCTCAATTCCTTGCTTTTCTCAAAAAACCATTCTATTTTTGTAGTTCGTTTAGAATTTCATAGTGTGATTTTTTGGGTGGACGCCGGAGTTGGAGAGCCGGGGCGGACTGTAAATCCGTTGGCGAACGCCTTTGGGGGTTCGAATCCCTCGCCACCCACTAATAATAGTTTTGCGGGGGTAACTCAATTGGCAGAGTCACAGCCTTCCAAGCTGTTGGTTGCGGGTTCGAGCCCCGTCTCCCGCTCACGTTAATTCTATATTGTTCGCCGGTTCGTGCCGGTTTATTTTTGGTTAAACTTATACCAAAATTGATATAATGAGTTAGTAATGCTGACGTAGCTCAGTCGGTAGAGCACATCCTTGGTAAGGATGAGGTCACCGGTTCAATCCCGGTCGTCAGCTCAATTACCTGGCTGAGGTTTTCGTTCGGTTGGAAAAAAGAGTAGAAAGATTGCTTAAAATTAAAAAGTGAGTCACTGATGGCAAAAGCAAAAAATGCTAGACAAATAATTGTTTTAGAAAGTACAGCCGGTACAGGGTTTCGCTATACTACTAAAAAAAATAAGAGAAATCACCCTGGAAGGGTTGAATATAAAAAGTTTGACCCTGTTGCCAGAAAGCATGTAATTTTTAAGGAAACTAAATAAATACGTCAGTGGCTCAATTGGCAGAGCAGCGGTCTCCAAAACCGCAGGTTGGGGGTTCGAATCCCTCCTGACGTGCATCTAATATTAAAATTATATTCTTATGAAACAAAAAATTATTGATTTTGTTACCGGTGTAAATAAAGAAATGAAAAAGGTCACTTGGCCTACAAAAGACGATTTAAAAGAGTCGACTTATATTGTAATTGTCGTTGTTCTTCTTTTTGCTGCGTTTACTTATTTAATTGATATGGTTGTTGCTCAATTACTAAAAGGACTTTTTTAAGATATTGGAAAATTCAAATTATAAATGGTATGTAGTCAGAACGTTTTCAGGTCATGAAAATAAAGTAAAAACACTAATTGATTTGGAATTACGGGATAACGAAGAACTACGTGAAAAAATTGAAGAGGTTTTGATCCCTATCGAAAAAGTGTTCCAAATTAAAGACGGTAAGAAAAAAACCAAAACACGTAATTTTTTCCCAGGCTATATTTTACTGCATGCTGAACTTGATAATAAAGTCAAAGATTTTATTGTTAACACTCCTTC
>BDSW01000239.1 GCA_002898175.1 bacterium BMS3Abin04 | reverse complement strand
AGTTTCATCGGCTTGCCAGTCAACTCCAAACGACGAAGTTTTCGGGTCAAATAAATTTTGTCCGTCCTGCATGTAAAGCACCGGATAATGTTTCAGAGTATCTTCGTCGTAACCCGGCGGAAGCCAAACAACCACATCGCGCGGTTTAATTCCTTCGCCTTTAACATTTCTAAAGTACTTAACACGACCTGTGACTTTTCCTTTAAATTTATTCTTATAAATATTTTGGTTCTTCCATTTAGTAATTCGTTTTACTACCGTTGTATTTCGAATAACTTTAACGATCGAATTATGGGGAATAGATCCATCATTGTTTAGAGCTTCGTTTTGCCAAGTCCCTTTCGTGAATTTATATTCCAGGATTGTGTTTGCAGGAAAGGAAATTGTTTTTGACTAAGTACTATCATTGATTCTTTGTAGAGGAATTACACCCGGTGACCAAAACCCAAGCTTTTTATGATTGCCGGAGATAAAGATGGAATCACTTTTGGTTTGGAGCGGAGAAATTACCTTAAAAGTAATTGAATAATTTTGTGCAGATAAGGAGTTAATAAAAAAAGAGAGAATTAAAACCGGTACGGAAATAAGCTTCATATTAGTTTATATTTTAATTACTTTAAAATATTCAATATGTAAAAGTAAATATTTTGAAGCAAAATCCCATCTTGCAAAATTAAAAAGTATGAATTGATATTTACCGGTTTAAGCATCTCCTAATAGAAACAGTGACTAAAATTTACATGATTAAAAGATAGTATCATTCCCATTCTGAATATTTTGACGTTCAACCAGCGCGTATACTTCCTGTGCTTGTTTCATATTGTATTCAAAAGTTATGCTTTTGTAATTTATTATATCGATTATTGTACCGATAAAACAAATTCCTGCAGTAAGAAGATAAAGTATTCCCATGCCGACCTGGTCAACCATAAAACGTTGAATACCGGCAATTCCGAGAAATCCGACTAATGTTAACAAAAGAATCGTTTGCGGATCTTTACGCCTGGAACGATAAATATTAGCAAATAACTGAGCTTTCTCGTCGTCCCAATTCTTTAATAAATTCGCAATAAAATTTTGTTCATCGCCGGTTAATTCCGGTAAAATGCGTAAAATATTAGCCACTTTTCCCTCCTAATTTAAGTTTATTAAAAATAGTCGAACGACTCAAAAGAGTAACAATTCTGTAGAGTATCATACCGAGAGCAAATATTCCCAGCGGATGTGATTTAATGGAGTTTAGAAAATCCCCATGATAAATAAAAGCTATTGATCTGCCTAAACCGCAGCCCGGACAATGGTTAAAACCTGCAAGTTTAAAAACACAAAAGCTGTAATGCTGTGTTTGGTAAGGATTGATAACAAATAAATAAACAAGTGCAACAATCCATATCGCAGCTTCTGTTTCAGGTCTTTGTAACTTGTTAAATAGTTTTTTCAAAAGATTCATTAAGGTTTAATTAACAAATATGAATGCCAATTTATCCTTTAGACGAAAAAGAAGCAATAAAGTTTAGAATTACTTGGTAACAAGGATTCAGGTTGCAAATAGAAAAAATGAAATAACCATGCCTGCATAGCGTTGACTTTCTAAGTGCAAAAATTACTTCAGAATAAAATGCTTGTTCAGCTTGTAAATCTGCATTGCGAAAATATTTGTTTTTGTATCTTAATTTTTACTTTTATCAATATAAATATCCAAATCCGTATTTTCCATCAGCCAGTCGGGATGCTGCGGAGAAGTGAACCCGAACCGGGCGTAAAGTCCGTGTGCATCTTTTGTCCCGAGCATCCATCTTTTTAAATTTTGTAGCTCCGGATAATTCATTATTACTTCCATCAACCATTTGGAAAGTCCTTTTCCTCTGAACTCATTAAGTATAAAAACATCGGCAATATAAGCGCATGTGGAATAGTCTGTAACTACACGTGTAAAGCCAATTTGGTTATCTTGATAATAAACACCGAAGCATATGGAATTTTCAATAGATCTTTTGACAATTTCCATCGGTACATTTTTAGCCCAGTATGTTCCTTTTAAGAAATTGTGAATTACAGATATATCCAGTTTTGCTTTGTCTGTACTTATTAAATAATCTTGTTTTCGATATTCCATCTAAATTCTCAATTGGTTTTTATCAGCTGTATGAAAAATAGAAAATTAAATTACTTAAGGAAAATATTTTTATTTACAATTACCCATCAAACAATCAAAATTCAATCAGTCACACAATCAGTCAATCAATCGTCGTGTTACTCATTCATCCTTAACCAACTTAATTTAAACATAAGTAATCAACCTTCAATCATTAATTCCTTAAATGCCGACTTAGCTTTCAGTACAAATTCCGTAACAAGCTTCTCATCTTTTCTTCCATCTGAATCTTCTACTCCCGTGTGGGAATCTACTCCGGCTGGTTTTACAAAAAGAATAGCGTCCTTTATATTTTGCGGAGTTAACCCGCCTGCAAGAATAACCGGTTTAGGTGATAATTCAACCATCTGCCTGCTGATTTGCCAATCGTGTGTTTTGCCTGTTGCACCACTGGCGCCGGTCGCTGAATCATAAGTATCCGTAATAAATGCATCCACCCAAGGGGAAAGCTTATTTACTATCTTTCTTAGTTCTTGAGTATTATCATTTTTTACAATTAAACTTTTAATGATAGAAATATCCGGTGCATCATTTTTTAGTTTAGCCAGTTCGTTTAACGCAATGTCACCGTGTAGCTGAACTATTTGTGTCCCCAGTTTTTTGCAAAGATTAATTATCTCAATTGATTGGTTCAGATAAGTAATTAATATGCCGAAACTTGGAGGATTTAGAGATTTAATTATCTCTGCAGCATCTTTTTCACTTAAGTCTTCTTTGTGAACAGGAAGTCTAAGCGGAAAACCAAGATAATTCACTCCGCAATTAAGGATAAGTTGAGCTTCGTCCAAATCGTGTACGCCTGCAATTTGTATAAACCTATTGTAATTGATACTTAAACCTTTCAATTATTATTACCGCAATCAATAAAAGGGATACACGGTTTTTTACCGGTCGTTTCTTTTAGAAAAGTAAAGTTCTTGTCAAAAGCTTTTGTAATTGTTTTGCCACCGGTGTAAACATAAGCAAGCACAGGCGGAAGAAAACTGTTATCGAGTAATTTCCCATCGAGGTCTTTGGGAACAGTTAATAACCGGTTATTTTTATCGCGATATATCTCTAAAATCACTCTTCCCTGTTCGTCGTAAATGTATTGAACCGTAGAATAATTAAATTTAGGATGTGACGCTACCTTTCTGGTTTTATCATAATAACGTAAATATTCTACTCTGTTTTGCGAATCATACTTAAACGTTGTAATAGCCGGAATAAAAAGTGAATCAGTAAGTTTGCCCGATTTACCAAACCGTTCAATTTTAATTAGTTTGCCATTTACATAAGTATTTTTTTCAAAATATTGATTTGCTGTTTTCGACTCAGGTACATTTTTTTCAACTACCGCGTAAATGCCTGCCGATGGTTGAACAATATTAAAAACAACTTTTAAATTATTTACATTGGATTCACTTCTTTCGCACGAACTTAGAAGAGATATAAATAAAAGAATAAAAACAGCATTCATTAAAAACTTCTTAGTCATTTTTCACCAATTTTAATTTTGAGTATCAGTAAAATACTAGTTATTAATTTCTTTTCCTTTTTAATAGGCAATTTTATAAAATAAAAAAATTAATATAAAATTATTTACCGGATAAATCTATAATGAGTCTGATTAATATTTCTGCAAGGTATTTAAAACTCTTTTCCCTTAGAAACGTCCTAACTTTTTTATTAATGAATATGATAACGAATTGTTAAATTATATATGAAAATATTTAAAATGAATACTAGTTTCCCAAATTTATTGGAAGGAAATAAAATGAAATCAAAAATTATAGCAATATTGTTCTTTTTTATTAGCAGCATGGTTTTCCCGCAGAGTAAGTTTATTCACCATAACTTAAACGCAAAAGTTAGTCCGGATAAATCCTACATTGAAGTCACGGATGAAATAACGATACCGGAAAGTTTGGTTACCGATTCAATAGCTTTTTCGCTAAACAGCAGCTTTAAGCCGTTGTTAAAAACCCCGGAGTATAGACTTGTACTTACAAAGAAAAATATTTCCGCTCATGGTACGGGAATGGATAGGGAAGAAGTTAAAGGGGACAAAGACCTGATGTTAAATAAATATCAATTGATTTATCTTCCTAGTTACAAAGGGGATCTTACTTTTATGCTTCAGTACAAAGGGAAGATCAGTTCGCCATTAGAACAAAGTGCGGAAAACTATGCAAGAGGTTTTAGTCAATCTCCGGGAATAATTTCGCATAAGGGTGTTTATCTTGCCGGCTCGACTTACTGGG
>BDSW01000238.1 GCA_002898175.1 bacterium BMS3Abin04 | reverse complement strand
AAGAAGATCAATTAACTTCTAACCAAATTGATTCGGTATTCGGAAATTTTGCGTCCCTTTCAGAATATCAGGACAAAGTTGAAAGTGCAGTTACCGAATTGCAAAACAGCAGCGGGCTAAATAAACCCGGAAACATAAAAAACATAATGGGGCTGGGGGATGCAATGCACGGCTTCTTTAGCTGGTTAACCGGCTCCGGCAAAAAATCTAGGAATAGAATTCTTACTGTTGCTTCTAATTTATCTGCAAGCGAGCGTGAGCATTTGTATAATTCTTTAAGACCCGGATGGAAAAGCAAAGCAAAAAATTCGGATGAATTCTGGGATAAATTGCAAAAAGGTCAATTTGATAACCAAGCTTCTCAGATATATAACGATTTTTACTACGATAGTGATTCTGATTTCGGAAGCACTGCTTCAGATAAAGGTCTTACTATACACAAAATTGTACATAAAGAAGGTGCTGAGGGAGTAACCAAAGGCAGTAAACTAATGATTGAAGTAGTAAAAACTGCAACCCCACTTGGTAAAGGTATGGATATGGTTGAGAAAGCGAAAGAATATAAAGATAGGATTACTAAACTTTACACTGACCCTAAAAATGCTATTAAAGATGAAGTTAAATCAGCTATTGCTAATAAAATAGGCAGCTTTGTAGATATTGACGGAGCTGTTGATGCTGGTAAAATAAGTGAAAATGCCGGTAATGCTATAAAGTTTATTTCAGACTATACAATCGGGTCAGATGATCCTGCCGAATGGATTAAGAAAGCTGCGGATTACGGATTAGGGAAAATTTTAGATTCAGACAAGAACGGCAAGAAAGCAGATATTGCAATAGCTGTTAAAAAGACTGATAACGGGAACGGCCCGTCAACAGTTATTAGTGTTGATCCAACTGATGATGATAGTGATATTAATGATGTAATTGATATTCTTTTGAATAGCGACGATTGGATAATCGAATCATTTGATGACGAAGGGAACAATGATAAAGTAGAAATACCAATTGAACCGGGTGCCGGTACGATCATTGTTATCTCAACTGATCCGAACGGCGAACATACGAAGGGAAATTATGCATTATCCGTTTGGGCTTCCCCAGCAGACCCAGGACCGGACCAGTCCGTTACGGTTCATGCAAAAATCAATCCTCCGGATTCAGATATTAAAATATATTTTAGTATTGTTGGCACTGATGGTTATAGTAAAGAATCAACAGTTTCAACTGACGGTAATGGCCTGGCAACGTTTACAATTCCAGGTGGAGAAGAGGGGGTTCATGATGTAGTTACAATAAAGATAGTATCTTCCGGTCTTACAAGGACAATAAGTTATACATTTTAATTTATCTTCCTACTTAATAAATAGACCGGCGCTTTAAATAGCCCGGTCTATTTATTTTAATCATTTTTTTCTTACTGCAAATCAATAAAAACATCCGATGATCTATTAAGTTTGGAAAGCGAATATCGGAAAACGATAATGTAGATTACAAACACAGAAAACATGTTAAGTACTAAAACTTTAACAAAACCTAATCCGAATACAAAAAGTAATGATAGAATTAGGATTACAGAGTTTATGTAAACAGACAAAAATAAAGAGCGGAGCCTCAGCAGCATAACTTCTTCATTTTCATCTTTCTCTTTAGAAAACGCTATAAATAATAAGCCTATAAATAATAATAATCCTATAACTTCTTCACTGTAATTGTTTGTAATGAACGTAAAATACTTAGTTTGTAAAAAGGAAGAATAAACTGCAAATACTTTAATTTCTAAAAATTCAGGTTTCATTCCATAATGAAATCTAAAAACTGCAAATACAATTCCAAGAAATACAAACAACCACCCGACCGGTCTAAACGATTTAGGCAGGAGATAAACTCCTTTTACATTGACAGCATTCATATCTGCCGATTAATAATTTGACGGATAAACATACATTCCAACTGATGTTCCGTCTTCCATCAATGCTTCAACAAAAACCAACCCAAATTTATGGTTAGCACGGAAGATATATTTTTTAACTCCGGGAGCAACCGCATTTTGTTCGATTGTAATTGTTTTTATATAAAGCATTCCCCATTGGAAATCATCTTTATCGGATTTTGCAACTACTTTTCTGGTAATAGTTTCTCCATTAGATAATTTTAAGGAATACGTATCGCCGACATTGGCATCATATTTAACCAACGTATGAGCTTTGCCGTCAATATTGTTAAAATCTTGTATCCCTTCAGATGTGATTTTATATTTGAGATCAGCATTAATTTTTCCATTGTCATTTATAAATGACGGATAGATTGTTGAAACTAAATCTGCAACGTTTGATAAACCTGTCATTTGAGAAATATTTGTAGAGACATGAATATTGGCAACACCATTTTCATTTTTCGTTATTTCAATACCATCTAATCTTGTATAATTACCATTCATTTCAATTACAGAGTATCCTGTATTCCCTACTTGAGCTAACGGTATATTAGTATCGCCGCCAAGAGAATTCCCTTGTTCTTCGGGATCATCCGCACCACAAGAAAATAAAAATGCTAAAAGTAATAGTATTGATAAGATATTAATTATTCTATTCATTTTGTTCTCCATTTAATTAAAAAGTATATTTTTGAATTTGAAAACCTATATTATTTATATTCCACTATTATTTGAATCTTCCCTTGTGATTCGTAACTCTTTAATTCAGTGCTTGTAACCGAATTGTCGTATATAGTTTGTTGACGTAAAAAACTTAGTTTACTTAAATACTGGGAAATATCCCCTGTATAAATATATCTTGTACCTGTATTCCCATATTTCTCAGTACTAAAAGAAACATTACTACCGACTACAGAACTAATTTCCTTAGTATTATAAGTACCATTTTCTGTCTGGTCAAACGCAAAATCAACTATGTTCGTTGGATTATTAATATCATCAAATGTTAGTTGAATTTTTGTTGATCTTTGATAGTAACTATCGGTTGAATCTTGAGAAATTGTAATTGAGTTCCCATTTATTACACTACTCACATTTCGTACAAATTCGCCAATTGTAGCATCATTGGTAAATGTATAAGTTGTATCAGAATCCGAATACTCAAATGTTCCAGTGTACTCAACATAAAAATCTACCCATGAGATAGTTTGAGGAGCTAGAACTCTTATTTCCATTTGATAATCTTTACTATGCTCAAAAGGAGAATCATAGTCATCATTATAAAGTACGGCCGCTATTCTATAACCGTCGTCAGTTAACTTTTTATAATTTTCAACAGTCAAAGTATCTTTCCCAGCTCCTATCAGTTCGCTGGAAGAACTATTGTATTTGTATATCTGAAACTTCCAATCCTTACATGTAAATTGTAACATAGCATTACTGCTCATCTCTTTAAATTGATTTTCAACGGAAAAAATTGTAGCTGAACAGTCAGATAATTTGGATTTATAGGTTGCCAAACTATCGCTTGCGTTTTTTATTGTAAATTTTTGATGTTCACCGGTTGCATATGAACTTAAGAGGGCAGGTCTAAAATTATCACTTTTATAAATATCAAAGCTAAATAAACTTTTAAGAAATGAATGCCAGGTAAATCCAACATTTATGGGTAGCACGCTGCTTACAGCTTGAAAAGGTGTTTTACCTTCACTAATTTTATTATATATCTCCGCCAATTTACCAACGCCATATTTGTTAGTAATATATTTAATTAAACTTGACATTCCATATCCATAATCTTGAGTCACAGTTCCATCATTAGGATCAGTATCTCCGGTTTTGGCACCTTTCAAGATATCAAATGCATTTAATTCAAATACAGAAGAAACGTAATTAGAATTTCCTACAAATAATGCCTCAGACCAAACTGATGACGCTTCATTCAGCCAAAAATTAGGCATTGGGGTTCTTCTTTTTGAATATCCAGACCTGGGATCGTATAAGTCTTGAACCAGATGAAAGAATTCATGACCTGCAGTTACTTTCATATTATCGCTTTCATCCATTTTATCGAAATTAAATTCTAAATATCCATAGTTGTTTCCCCATATTGATGCAGATGTATAGCCATAAACATCTGGTTTTTTGAAACGCTTGACAGTCACTTCTATGGGCCATCTAGTTCTTTTACTGTACTTAAATCCAATACCTTGTATTTTTAAGTAAGCCGATTCCAAATAATCTGCTAAATCATATGCTTGTGTAAGTACAGAGCTAGGAGTATTAATATTGAAATGTTTTTTGGAACTTAAATAACTTACATAACCCGCAATTGCACCAAAGCTAATTGACAATTTATCTTCATTCACTGAGGAATTAACTAAACTTTTCCCTAAACTTTGATTGTTAATTGGGGGAATTTCTGCGATTAAAAAGCCCGCTGAATCTTTAGCACTAATTAAGTGGTAACTTATTGTTTCTTCATTTAAGCTAGAAATAAAATTATTTTCACCAATTGCAACAAACGAACTGTCAGAAAGAGTCCCTTTATATTTTATTTTAATTTTAATAGGTGCCGCAAATTCCGGAGGAAGTCCATCCACTACAAAAAAATCAGATGCTGCATTTGTGCTGAATAAATTGTCTTCAGATGAATTTAATATTTTTATCTCATGCCCTGTTTGAAATGCACCAGGCGGAATATATATTTCAATATTGTCTGTTTTTATTGTTCCGCCATTATTATCAATAGTTTTGCTACTGAGAGCAGGGACATTATTTCCTTCGGGTTTAGTAGGAGAATCTTCTGAGCATCCCTGAAGCAGCAAATAAAATATTATAGTAGTAAGTATAATACTTAAAATTTTAATTTCCTTTTTCATAATTATTTATAACTCCTTTCTAATAAATAACAAGTACATTTAAATAATAAATAATATAATATTCAATCTTATATAAGGTTCTATTTTAATAAGATCATTTTTCTAATTCGAGTAAAATTACCTGCTTTTAATTCATACAGGTAAATTCCACTGGAAAGCGAAGATGCATCAAAATTTACTTTATAAATTCCGGGTTGTTTTGCTTCGTTAACCAGTATTGCTACTTCACGACCGAGTAAATTATAAACCTTTAACTGTACAAGTTGAGACGCAAGGTTTTGCGTCTTTACGTTTGGTATTTGATATTCTATTACTGTTGTTGGGTTAAACGGATTCGGATAATTTTGCGAAAGATTAAAAGTTCCAGGTATATTATTCTGTTCGCTTTTTATATCTGTTATTAAATCATTAATATTTATTTTTGTTTCTTTAAATGTTACAGGGTAATCATAATTACCAGGAGCTCCATTTGTATAATAAATATAAATATCATCATTTACCGTAACAATATCTTGCAACCAAAGCATAAACGGGTTCCAATCCCAATAAGGTAATTTTTCGTTCAGTCCGCAAGTCCCATCAGGTTTAACCCAACTGATTTTAGGATCGAACCCATTAGCCTCGGAAATCATAACTATTGTTCCATTATTTGTTATTGTGAGATTTGATCCCTGCGGCCATGCCATAAACCCATCTGGAGGGGAAACCAAATTTACTCTGTGCCAACCGTTCACATCCTTTTCGAATAATCGCCAGCCCAAGCTTTCTCCCGAATCGCTTTGACCATATTCTCTCCACAGAAAAACATTCCCATTGCCTGATTTTCCAAGCATACCTCTATCTGATATATAAACTCCACCTAATTGTGTAACAACAACATCAGAAAAGTCTTCATTCCAATTGCCGTTATTTTCTTTTAATACATGAACAATAATACTATCCGGGGAACCGCTAATGGTAATAAAGCTCACATAAATATCATTTCCAATTTGCAAAGCACTTGGACGAGGATCTCGCAAGTCTCCTGGTTGCTCATATAAAACTTTTGTTTCCCATGCATTATTTTTCCACTGAGCAAACATTAAGCCATAACTAGTCTGAGCTTCGGAAGTTGCCCCTTTGTAAAATAGCCCAATCTCATTTCCAACACCATCTAGTGTTGTTATCCCGGAAATAAATAAATTAGAAACAATCTGATCGGTTATCCATGTGCCATTAACCTTTCGGCTTGCAAAAATATCCCCTCCATATTGATAATAAACCCAAGGATTACCGGAACTTTCTATTTGTATTGCTGTTGCTCGTGTGTGACTAAAATAGTCTTGTATGAAGGTTGCGACGGTATCAATAGAATAAATTCCATTCTCTTTTTTAACTAAGAAAACATATCTTTTATTTGATGCATTTGAGGAATAAAAATATGAAAGAAAGATTGAGCCGTTAAATTCTGCTGCGTCAGCAGCTTCAACGCCCCCTCCTATAGAACTATTCCATTTAAAAGAATCAATTACTGTTATTTCAAAATTTGTCTGAGCAAATAGTAAACTAGTTGTAGCTCCAATTAACATGATTGAAATTAAAACAAATTTTTTCATTTTACTTTCTCGCTATCATTAAGTTATTAAAAATTATTTGACTAAAATCATTTTCTTCGTTTTAACATAATTATCGGAGCGTAATTGATAATAATAAATCCCGCTTGAAAGATTTTTTGCATCAAAATTAACTTTATAAATTCCGGATTGCTTTTCCTCATTTACTAATGTTGCAATTTCATTCCCGAGGATATCGTATATTTTCAAAGTTATTGACACACCCCTGTCGCTCCGCTCCTTCCCCTCTCGAGAGGGGATTAAGGGGTGTGTTATTTGAGGGACTGAATACTCAATAGTTGTTGTTGGATTAAATGGATTGGGATAATTTTGTGAAAGCTTAAACTTTGCAGGAATTCCTAAATCTACTTCCACAGATTTAGAATACTCAAACACTCCATCAATATCTATTTGTTTTAGACGATAAAGATATTTACCATATTTAACAGAATTATCAGTGTACTCGTAGTTTTTTGGTGAGTTACTGTTTCCATATCCATTCACAATACCAATTTTTGTGTAACCTTCGAGGTCACTATTCCCATGTTGTGTCTCCTGACCTCGAAGGTTGCTTGCATTCGATAGGCTTGAAGCTCGTTCAATTTCAAAACCATAGTTATTTACTTCTGTTGCAGTCTGCCAGTTTAACCTTACAGCACTACCAATAACCGAAGCTGTGAAGGTTGTTAGTTCTACAGGAAGCGGATCATCAATCCATGGATCAAAAAATACTTCTCCACTGCTTGAATTTTCATCATTATCATAAATATGTGAATCTATTGTAGTTGAATCAATGTTTCCCCAATAATTATAGTAACAATTAACAGCTGAAGACATAGCATTATAAAGCTGAACTGCGCCACTATTATTATTGATAATTGTATTATTCCCTTTATCATTTACATCATTGTTCCCAAGATTTAATAATCCATTTTTTATATAAACTCCATAACTCCCATTGTTTTCAACTACGTTTCCTCTAATATTATTTACCGTGGTGTTGCCTCCATCAATTTGGATTCCAAATGATGAACTTGCACCGTTATTGTAAGAAACCTGATTATTCAAAATTAAATTATTATCACTGCCAGTACTGTTATTACCATAGAGTTGAATTCCTATTTCCGAATTGAAATTACAAATATTATTAGAGATTGTATTATTATCTGCCTCCCAAAGCTGAATGCCTTTCCAATTTTGATGAGAAGCATCATAACCACAGCGATTATTAGTAATTGTACAATTATTTGCATTTACTAACTTTACTCCGGCATTATTCCAAGAACTTGTAGCGCCGTAAGCAGTAAAACCCTTAATAGTAACATTATTAACACCATTTATTAAAAAGACACTCTGATTAGTGCCGGTTGAGATAACAGTCGTCGATAAATATCCATTTTCAGATTGAATTGTAATTCCCTTGGTTACATTAATGGATTCATGGTAAGTTCCATCTTTTACAATAATAATATCGCCATTAACAACGGATGAATTGTTAATTGCTCCTTGAATTGTTAACCAAGGGTGAGCACTGCTCCCATCGTTTGCATCATTTCCGGTAGGAGAAACATAGTATGTGCTTTGTGCAAAAACTTGAAATGAAATAAGAAATATTAGAATAAATAAAGAAGTAACATGTATTAATTTCGATATATTCATTTTACCTCCAAACAAAATATTTTTTGCAACTATATTAGTTTTTATCTATTAGAATATGCTTAAGGGATTAAGCAGAATCAATGACGCAAATGTGTCATTTTGAGGTAAGGTTTTTTAGATTAACCCTTCTCGGATAGCTTTAACCACAGCTTGCGACTTGGAGTGAACTTGAAGTTTTTCATATATATGACGGACGTGGTTTCGTACGGTTTGAATGCTGATAAAAAGCTTTTCTGCAATAGATGAGTTGTCCAATCCTTCTACTAATAAATTAAGGATCTCTAACTCTCGCTGAGTCAGTGAAAAATTGCCGCTTTTATTGGGTATATAATTTTTGAATAACGTAATAACTTTTTTAGCTATACTTGCAGTCATAGGACTTCCTCCTTCCATACCTTCTTCTAAAGAAGTTAATATTTTAGAGGGCGATGTTTTTTTCAATAAATAACCATCGGCGCCTGCCAGTATAGCTTTCATAATGTTATCGTCATCGTCAAAAATTGTAAGCATAATAATTTTTAAGTTAGGATATTTTTTCTTAAAAATCGGTATAGCATCTATTCCGGATAAGTTAGGCAAATTAATATCCAGCAAAACCAAATCCTCTTTCCCGGAAAGATTTTCTATTGCATCTTCCGCACTTATGAACATATCTATACATTCAAATCCGTCGGTGGCACTTAGTAAATAAGCTAACCCACGGCGAAAATCGGGATGGTCTTCTATGATTGATACTTTTATCATTTCCAAAATTGTTTTTATCAAAGATCAAGATTAAATTTTAAATACACAATGACGTATTTATGTTATTTTAAGTATTAAAATAATTTTCGTCCCTTTTTTATTAACAGATTTAATATTGAATTCTGCATTCATTTCTTCAGCTCTTTTACTCATATTAACCAAACCATGACCTTTGGTTTGAGCTTCTTCAAAATTAAATCCCAAACCGTCATCTTCAATTGAAATAATTACTCCTGTTTTTCTATTTTCGAAATTTACTGCTACATTTTTCGCTTCTGCATACTTTAATATATTATTCAGTGCTTCCTTAATTATCAAATAAACATTCTGCTTAGTCTTTGATTCCAGCAATATATCATCCCCCTCAACATTAGAAAAAGATTTAAACTTAATACCCTTTCCTCTAAATAGACTCGAGAAATTTTCGTTAATTCTTACCAACAGATTTGCTAATGACTCGGGGCGAGGCTTGATTGCCCAGATTAAATCTGTAATTGATGAAGATGCATCGACTATAAGGTTTTCCGTTTTACCAATCAGTTTTTGCATTTTGCCATCATCGTTTTTAACAGCATATTTAATTAAAGCAAGATAAATACCAATACTACTAATAGTTGAAGCTAAGTCATCATGTAAATCGCGAGATAATTTTTCACGTATTTCTGCTTGTTCTAGCACTGCTATACGTTTAATACGCTCCCGCTCATAAAAAAGATGTAAAAGTACTATTGTAATTAAAACACTGGTCAATGGTAAAATTGTTGAAAACAGTATATTCTCATACTCAAGGAAATAATGCTGTATAAAGTAGGCGGTTATTAAAAGCAATGAGCTAATTACAATAAAAGGAACCGTCCATTCATATCTTTTATAACCTCGCATTGACGAATATCCAATTATTAAAAATACAAATATCCATTTAAGCAGTTCAAATAATTTGTGAGAATCAAAAATCAACCTTAAAAACCGCTGCTTTAGTAACAAAAGATATTTTTTAAATCCGCTTACATCAGATATAACAATATCACTTCCGGTTTTAATATGATTTATAACTTTAAATCCTCCCAAAGGGAAAATAATTTTAGTAGTTACATATTTATTGTTTTGGAGTTGAATAGTTTTTATGGTTTCATTCATGGACGCATATCCTGATCCGGCTCTTATTTCTGTAAAATAAATCAGTTTTGATAAATTATCCGCTTGCCCATCTTCATATATATAAATCTTTGCTCCTATTCCATTTCTATTGTTTTTAATCCCATTTACTTTTAACTTAATAAAATTTCTATTATTAAGTTTATTTTTTAAAATCGCACTGCTTTTCCCAACATAATTTGCAACATATAAATCCAAGTCCCCATCATTGTCAATATCACCGGCCGCGGATCCAGTGCTATAACCGGAGATCTTTGCACCGTATTTAATAGTTTCATTTTTAAAATATTTGTTAGAAATGTTTTTATAAAATATATTTTCTCCAACATTTGAAAGATAAATATCTCTATACCCGTCACCATCAAAATCTTCAATTACGGCTCCATAACTTTCCAATGAATCTTTACCTATCAGCTTATCCGTTTCGTCTAAAAATATTCCATTGCCTTGATTAATGTACAACCGATTAGATGTTTTACGATTGGTTACAAATAAATCCAAATCAGCATCGTTATCAACATCACTAAAAACAACACCATTGCTTTTTGTATATGCTTCACCTCCAACATTTGCTTCATTTGTTATATCCTTAAATAATAGACTCCCTTTTTCTTTCAATAGGTTTTTATACAAAATATTTTTTCTTGACCAATTAGCTACAAAAATATCTAAGTCACCATCATTATCAATATCTCCAAAAGAACACCCCATGCCACCTTTGATAGAGGTTAAACCTACTCTGCTTGTAACTTCATTAAAAATTCCCGCTCCATTATTCAGATATAATCTATTTGAACCATTCTCATTTGTAATAAAGATATCTAAATCTCCATCAATATCAACATCTCCGAATATGCATGCATTTGTTCTATCGTTAGCGGTACCAATTCCTCCGCTGATTGCAGAATAATCGATAAAGTTCCCATCTCCAATATTTTTATAAATTTTATTTTTACCGTTTAGAACCGTTACATAAAGATCATCGTCACCATCATTATCCAAATCGCCGGCGCACGCGCCTAAATCCAAATCAGTGCTTTTGTTCTTTGTCAGTCCGCTAACCCCTCGTTTTTCAGCTTCATTGATAAACATATTATGTTTATTTTGAATATATAAATGGTTTGCTTCGAATAATCCGCAGGTAAAAATATCCGGAAGACCATCTTTGTTAAAATCATCAATCACCACACCATATTCGTCATCAATCCTTTTGGCATTTGCATAAATTGTTAACTTATCAAATCCCTTCCAAACCGAAAGATTATTCCTACCCCTTTTTTTACCAAGGCTTAATATTGTCCCATTATCACCAACAATCCAGCCGGAAGTATCACTCAGCATCTTTACTGAATTGAGGTTATATTTAACAGGAGAGTTTAGTCTAGTCCATTTTTTATGATAATAATTTAGTATTAACCCGCTATCTCCTACAGAGGTTAACTTTCCATTGTCTGATACATAAAATGAATTTACTTGACTCAATAAATTATTTTTTGAAATGACTACCGAAGTATCAGATACAATTTGGAAAAACGAGGAATCTGCAACAAAATAAATTTTATTATTAAAAACTTTTAGTAATCTTGCTTTCTCTGAACCTTTTATAAAATGCCAAGTCCCAGGGTCGTATTTAAATACTCCTTTTCTTAAAGCAAGTATGATGAATGTTGAATCGTTAATAAAGCTTATTTGATTCAACAATACTTCACTTGGAGGAATTAAGTACTTCCATTTTCCACTATTATAAATAGCTACTTCTCCTAAGCCGCAAATAGCTCCAATTCTTTCATTTTTAAACTTTATTGAATTAACAGTATTAGCTAACGGATTAAAAACTTCTTCCCAATTTTTACCATTGTAAAAAAGTAACTTCGATTCTTGATAAATTGTAGTATTTGCAATCCAAACAGCTTTATCATTCAAAACATACATCAGATTAGGAAGTTCAACAGGCTGAGCTTGCAGTATTTGCCATGAATTATTTTTCAATGTAATTACTTGGTTACCTAAACAAAATGCTGTTGTATCATCTATTACTTGAAGATTTCTAAGATTCGAATAAATTGGTGAAGGTACTAAATTCCAAGTATACTTTGGTTGAGATAATAACGATGTAGAAAAACACAAAAAAAATATACAAAAAACAATACTTGCAATAGAGCTTGTATTTATTTTATTTTTTATTTTGTATTGATGTAAAATGCTTTTTGGCATAATTAAAATTAAATAATATTTTAATAAAAAATATGCAGCAATCTTTTTACAAATCTTCTCTTTGGCTGGATAAATTATATGTTGTATTTACTTAAAAACTATTTTACATTAAACTCGTCTAACACAGTAAAGCAAAGCAGAAATATAATGGCAAATTATAAAACTAACGAACCGCGATTAAGAGATACTTTCAAGGAAGATTTCCGTCGTAAAGATCTTTTCCAAACATTACGCAAAGAATTTAAGGAATTAACAAAATTCTTTATTGAAGATGACAAGGAAACAGAATTAAAACGAATGGGAATCATAAAACGTTATTTTTATATGACTTGGTGGTTACTAAAAATTCTTTTTCTAAAATTAACTCCATTGCGCCGGATACTATTGCTAATTGGTGTTGTGTTAGTATTTTTCTCGGGAACAGTTTCAGTTAATAACCGTGTTTTTTTTATGAGCAATAGCCATATCCTAGGCGGACTTTTAATTCTTTTTGTCTTGATGTTGGAACTTAAAGACAAACTTTTGGCAAAAACCGAATTACAAGAAGGCAAGGCAGTTCAAAAAGCTTTAATGCCGGTTTCAAACCCGGACATTCACAGTTGGGACATTTG
>BDSW01000237.1 GCA_002898175.1 bacterium BMS3Abin04 | reverse complement strand
ATTTATAATTTTTTAGACTCTTATTCCTATTAAGAAAATGAATTGCGTCAAGCTTAAGATTGTTTTTGTTCAGTTCTTCATTGATATTAAAAATAGAATTGTAAAAATCTCGAACATCCGAGCGATATTTAGAAAAGGTTAACTCCAGTTCCTCAGTACTTTGATTTAAATAAACGGCAAGTTTATGTTTTAAGTCCTCATCACTAGGTAAATCGTGAGTTTGTTTATCGTTCATTAATTGCAGAAAGTGTTCCGTACGTCTATAAAATATGTATGCAGTTGTAAGGGTATCCGCTTCAATGTTCGAGATTAAACCGTTTTCCGATAGAGCAAAAATTGCTTTTAACGTATTTCCTGTTTGAAGTTGTTTAATCTTTCTACCATTAATTAACTGTAATGCCTGAATACTGAATTCGATATCTCTAATTCCACCCCGGAAAAGCTTTATGTTTTCGTCGCTTGATTTACGCTCAATATTGTCTTTCATTTCTTTTATCTTAGCCAGCGGTGAAACGGCAGAAGTAGAATATGTAAAAGGAATAACAAACTTTTTTAGTGAGCTGAACAATGATTCGCTGCCGGAGACATAGTCCAGTTTAATTAACATTTGTCTTTCCCAAAGCTCGCCTTTTGTTTCATAATAAATAACTGTATCGTGCAAAGTCCTTGCCAGCGGCGAGTTCCTGCCGTCCGGTCTTAATCTAAAGTCAATACGGTATAAATATCCTTTGGATGTTAATTCGCTTGCAGACTTAATAAAGAGATGAACGGAATCTTCTAAAATTGAGAAATATTCTTTACCTGCTTTTACTATGCGATTATTTTTGTCAAAGAACAAAATTAAATCAACATCGGAACTGTAGTTTAATTCATCACCTCCAAGTTTTCCAAGAGAAACAAGACAATATTTTCTTGTTGTTTTTGTGATGCCGTTTTTATACAATATTTCATGGTAACAAAGCTCGAATAATTCGGCAAGAATAACCTTAGCCAAAACAGAAAGTTGTTCCGTAACGGAAACCGGCTCATCAAAATTCAGTATATCGTTAACGGCAATTTTCAGTAGTGTTCTTCGCTTTAAGTTTTTCAGATAATTTAATTTGGCAGTGAAAGATTTATATTTAGCAATTCCTTTGGAAGCTTCTTCTTGAAATTGACGAAATTTAATTTTTGACGAAAGAAACTCGGAATTAAAAATTTGATATAAAAATTCCGGATTTTTAACTACAATATCAGTTAAATAATTGCTGTTAGCCGCTATTGCTATAAGTATTTGTGCATGATGAGGATACTTTAAGCAATCGATTAAAAATGAAATCTTGTCGAATAAGGAATTTATTATTCTTAATAAATTTGCTTCAGAAGTTTTATTGAAGTAATATTTACTTGCTTCGAATTGGAATAGTTCAAAAATCTCGTCCAATTTTCCCGGTACAATAAAACCGTTATTGATAATTATGAACTGTTCATAAAAATCTTTTGAAAAAACATATTTTGTTTTTGATAAAGACATTTTTTAAGAAAAAATAAGTAAGAGTTATCGGAAAGTTAATATAAACTTTAGTCATTTGAAATTGCATTGCAATAACGGGAAAAATGAAACAATTTAAGTATAAAATTTTATAAGAAAATGTATCTGGAAAAATCAATTCAAAACAAAGTAATATAAGGATTATATTAGATTCATTGCTTTTCAAAAGGGCAATGGTTAATTTTGATTTGGTAAAAATAATAGGAGATTTTGATGTTACAAGGTTTACTCAAAAAAGTGTTCGGAGATAAAAACACTAAGATATTGAATGAATTATGGCCGATTGTTGATGAAATAAAAATAGAGTACGAAAAAATCAAAGACTACTCTGACGAACAATTAAAAGCGAAAACGGCTGAGTTTAAAGAAATAATCCGGAATGAAACGGAAGAGTTGCGTAACCGCATTGATGAATTAAAAGAAAAGTTACGTACAGATGAATTCGAAGAGAATTATGATAGTATTCACGAAGAGATTGAAGATCTTGAGGTAGAGCTTGATGAAAAGTATGAAGAAATATTAGATAGATTATTACCCGAAGCTTTTGCCGTTATTAAAGCAACATGCAAGCAATTGGTCGGAAGGACTTGGGAAGCTGCCGGTAATAAAATTACTTGGGATATGATTCCTTACGATGTCCAACTACTCGGCGGTATTGTTCTTCACAAGGGCAAAATTGCCGAAATGGCTACCGGTGAAGGTAAAACACTTGTTGCCACACTTCCAATTTACTTAAATGCATTAACGGGAAGAGGAGTTCACCTTGTTACGGTTAACGATTATCTTGCTAAACGTGATAGTGAGTGGATGGGTGAGATATATAAGTTTCACGGGTTAACTGTTGGGTGTATATTAAATACAATGGACCCCGAGCGGCGTAAGGAAATATATAATTGCGATGTTACTTACGGAACAAATAACGAATTCGGTTTTGATTATCTGCGTGATAATATGGCTATCTCGGCAGAGAATGTAGTACAAAGATTACACAACTATGTAATTGTGGATGAGGTAGATTCGGTTCTTATTGATGAGGCGAGAACACCATTAATTATTTCAGGACCTGTTGAAGCAGCCGAACAAAAATTTAACGAAATGAAACCGGGTGTAGAAAGACTTTTCAGGAAACAAGCAAACTTAGTTGCTACAATAGTGCAGGAAGCCGAAAAATTAATTGAGTCGGGATCCAATATTGAACAAGCCGGTATTAATTTGCTTAGAGCATTTAGGGGTTTCCCTAAAAATAAAAAGCTTCTAAAATTGTTAAGTGAACCGGACAATAAAAAATTATTGCAGTCAACTGAACTGGAATTTTTAAGAGAAAAAGAAAAAAGAATGCCGGAGATTGATGAGGAATTATACTTTGCAATAGATGAAAAAAATAATACACTCGATTTGACCGATAAAGGAAGAGAAGAATTAGCTTTTGGTTCTTCGGAAGGGAAGGAGTTTTTTGTATTACCCGATTTAGGAACCGAAATTAGTGAAATTGAAAATAATGAAGAATTATCCGAAGAGGAAAAGCTTAAGAAGAAAGATAAACTGTACGCCGTATATAGTGAACGGATGGATAGGATTCATACTATTAACCAGCTTCTGAAAGCCTATACGCTATTTTCAAAAGATGATGAATATGTTATAACCGAAGACGGTAAAATTGCTATAGTTGATGAATTTACAGGACGTGTTTTGCCCGGTAGACGATACTCCGACGGTCTGCACCAGGCAATTGAAGCGAAAGAAAATGTAAAAGTCGAAAAAGATACTCAAACCCTTGCTACAATTACTTTGCAAAATTATTTCCGGTTGTATAAAAAACTTGCCGGTATGACCGGTACCGCAGAGACTGAAGAAGCTGAATTCGATGAAATTTATCAATTGGAAGTTCTTGTAGTTCCTACTAATAAACCAATTGCCAGGGTTGATGAAGATGATTCAATTTACAGGACTAAAAGAGAAAAGCTTAACGCAGTTATAAATAAAATCAAGGAATTAAAGGATGAACGGAGACCGGTTTTGGTTGGTACAACAAGCGTAGAAGCATCCGAAACAATAAGTAGAATGTTGAAAAGACAAGGTGTAACGCACAATGTTCTTAATGCTAAACATAATCAGCGTGAAGCGGAAATTATTGCTTTTGCAGGTCAACCTGGCGCTGTAACAATTGCTACTAACATGGCCGGGCGCGGTACGGATATTAAATTAGGAGCCGGTGTCGTTGAAAAGGGCGGGCTTTACATCCTTGGAACCGAGCGCCATGAATCAAGACGTATTGACAGGCAGTTAAGAGGGCGTGCCGGTCGTCAAGGTGATCCCGGTACTTCAAAATTCTTTATCTCTCTTGAAGATGATCTTATGAGATTGTTCGGAGGCGATAAAGTTACAAATGTAATGAAGAGGATTGGTATAGAAGAAGGCGAAGCTTTAGAACATTCTATGATAACAAAATCTGTTGAAAGAGCTCAGAAAAAAGTAGAGGAAAATAACTTTGCCATTCGTAAAAGACTTTTGGAATATGATGATGTAATGAATCAGCAGAGAGAAGTAATTTATACCAGAAGAAAACGAGCCCTTGAAGGTGAAAGACTTAAACCGGAAATCCTTGAATTCCTAGAGGAATATGTAGATGACGTTTTAGATGATTATTTTGATAATGCCGATGCCGAAAATATTCACAAGGATATTCTAAACCATCTATTGGTGGATGTTAAAATTGAACCTGAAGATTTTGAGAACCTGGGAAAAGACGGGATAAAAGAAAAAATTGTAACTGCAGCTAAAGACTTCTATGCCAAGAAAGAGGAAATGCTGGAATCGGAATTAATGGCAAGACTTGAAAGATATGCCATGCTTAGTGTGATTGATGAGAAGTGGAAAGAGCATCTGAGAGATATGGATGACTTAAAAGAAGGTATTCACTTAAGAGCTTATGGTCAAAAAGATCCTTTAATTGAGTATAAGGGTGAAGCATATAAATTATTCGTTAGTCTCCTAAAAGATATTCGAAACGAGGTAGTTTCATTTACATTTAAGTTTTTCCCGCAAGCCCCGGCGGAAGTTCAAGAAAGAAGACCTAAAAAACCTTTAAAGTTAAGAACAATCAAAGTAGATTCGATGAACATGGGTATGCAGGGCGGCGGTGAGCAGACGGATGAAGGTGCACAGCGGGGTAAGCAGCAGCCGGTTAGAGTTGAGAAAAAAGTCGGACGAAATGATCCGTGCCCTTGCGGAAGCGGTAAAAAATATAAAAATTGTCACGGTAAAAACTTATAATCGAAGTTAAGTAAATATAAGCAACTTCAAAAAAAGGAAACTTTTTAATGAAAAAGATTGAAGCTATAATTCGTCCTTTTAAATTGGAAGATGTAAAGGAAGCTCTGTTGGAAGAGGGGATACGAGGACTTACAATAACCGAAGTGCGCGGATACGGCAGGCAGAAAGGGCATAAAGAAACTTACCGCGGAGCGGAATATGAAATTGAATTTGTACCGAAATTGAAAATTGAAGTTGTTGTTGATGACGACATTGTAGAAAAAGTTGTTGAAGCAATTTTAAAAACTGCAAAAACCGGTCAAGTTGGCGATGGTAAAATCTTTATCTCATCAATTGAAGATGCAATTAGAATTAGGACCGATGAATCCGGAATTGAAGCTTTATAGAAATCAAATTGGAGACATGATTACTAAAAAAAATATAAAAATTACCGTTGCAATCATATCGACTCTTTTTTTAGTTAGCTGTGGAATTTGGGGTGACTTTACTACTTACTTTAATAGGTATTATAATGCCGAAAAACTTTTTGAGGAAGTACAAACGGAATTAAATAAGAATCAAAAAAATATTTTTAATTATCAAGACAAAAAAATTACCAGCCAAATTAAATCTAAACTTAAAAAAGTTGTTGAAAAGACCTCTAAAATATTTCAGTTTAATAAAGAATCTTCTTATTTCCCCGATGCGCTTTTTATTACCGGTAAAGCATTTTACATTCAGCAGGAATATTCCAAAGCATTAAGAAAATTTCAAGAACTTGCTGCACTAAACAACGAAGACTACAATTTAATATCTTTGGTTTGGATTGGCAAATGCCAACTTAAATTACGAGATTTTGATACAGGGTTAAATACTCTTGACAAGGCAATTGAAATAGCTAAAAAGGAAGAGGATGATGAGGCGCTTCAAGAAGCATTCATTTCCGAAATAAGCTTTCTTTCTTACAGGGAAAAATATGCTGATGCAATTAACAAATGTAATCTATTCCTTAAAGTGTCCGACGATGATGAACTTAATGCTAAAACGGCATACCAGTTGGGGCAGTTGAATCTTAAAATGGATAATTTAGAGCAAGCTGCCAAAGCTTTTACTCAAGTTGACAATTATTCACCGGATTTCACGACTGAATTTAACAGTAAACTTGAGATTGCAAAAATTTATAAAAAACTGGGTAAAACCGGGAAAAGTCTTGAACTCCTTAAGCAACTTAAAAATGCAAATAGATATAAAGACTATTGGGATTTTGTCGATTTGGAAATCGGTCAAATCTATTATAATAAAGGGAACATTAAAGATGCATTAAGTGAGTATTTACGCATAGATACTACCTATTCAAAAAAAGAAAGCGGGGGAATTGCGAGCTACTTTATCGGTAATATTCTTGCAAATGATTATCATGATTATGATAGCGCCTTAGGCTATTTCCAAAAAACAATTTCTTCTAAAGCTCCCTTTGAATATAGAAACAATGCAAGTAATGAATTGGTTGTGATTAAAAAATATCTAAAAATGAATTCAAAACTCGATAAATATTATACCCAGCTTATTTATTTGACTAACGAGGATGCTTTTATGCAGGATTCAATTGCATATGAAGAATCTGTAAAAAAAGATACTTTGAATAACAAAAAGAAAATTAAACCTAAAGAGAGTATTAAAAAACCCAAGGTTAAATTTGTAAAATCAAATAAACCGGCTAAACCAATCCGACCGAAAATATCTGCAGATTCAGTTTTGAGTTTAATGAGCAATACCGAATTTGATTTAGCAAATCTTTTCCTCACCGAATTAAATCTCCCGGATTCGGCTTCCTATTATTATTCCAAATCTTTAGAGGATAACCCAAACAACCCGGATAAACCGCAAATTCTATTTGCAATGGGCGGATATTTTCTGAATAAAGGGGACACTCTAAAAGCAGATAGCTTATATGAATATATTTACGATAATTATAAAGGCAATGAAATTGTTAACCAGGCAGCTAAAAAATTAAATCTTCCCGAAATTGCTAAGGAAACCGTTCCTGCGGAAAAAAGTTACCTTAAAGCGGAATCATCATTTCTTGATTCAAACTATGAGGATGCTATCTCTAAATTGTATAATATTTATAGAAAATACCCAAAGTCTACATACGCCGCAAAATCTTTATATGCCATAGGTTATATTTATGAAAATAAATTGAGCAAAATGGATTCCGCTGCAGCTGTTTACGATTCGTTAAACAAACATTTTAGAAATTCCGATTATGCCAAAAAGATAAAAGCAAAGCTGCTTTTTTACCGTAAAGAGCAGAAAGCACGGGAAGATTCAATAAAAGCTGCATTAAAAGCCTCGCAAGATTCCGTTAAAGCTTCTTTGAAAACCGTACAAGATTCCGTTAAGCAATTACACCGGCCTGCGTTAAAAGATTCACTAAAAGTGAAGGAAGATTTGAAAATTGAAAAACATAAAAATCTCAAAAAGCAGTTAGAAAAATAATATAATCTTCATTTTAACTTCATAAAATCAAAATTAAATATTATCGTTTTTAATGAAAGCTAAAGAACTAATAGCATTAGTCAATTCGGGCGAAGGTTTAACCGTTGAATTTAAAAGACATTTTTCGTCGTATGAAAAAATTGCGAAAGAAATAATAGCGTTTACAAATACTAAAGGCGGCTATATTCTCTTCGGAATAGATGATGATAAATCAGTCTACGGTGTTGACAGTGAAAAAGGTGAAGCGGAATTAATAAAAATTTCTGCCGAACAATACTGCGAGCCGCCGGTAAAGTATGAAATAGAATATATAAATGTTTATGATAAAGAAATTGTTGTGTTAAAAATACCGGAATCGGAAAACAAACCTCATCGTCTGCAAGATTATTCTGCAAAATTCAACATTTCCACAGCACAAGTTTTTATCAGGATAAATGATAAGAGTGTTCCCGCCGGTAAAGAAATGATAAAAATTATGCAGGCTAAAAAATCTCAATTGGAATTAAGAAAATATGAGATAGGTAAAAATGAAAAAATAGTTTTCGATTACCTGGATAAAAATGAATCAATTTCCGTTAAAGTTTTAAGCGAAATTGCTAATCTCTCGCACAGAAGAGCTTCCAGGACGTTAATTAAACTTGTTAGAGCTAAACTTTTATTGATTCACACGAAAGACAACGGAGAAAATTATTTTTCCAACTCAAGCTAAAATTGTGAACTTCAAAGTAAAGTAATTTTATCTTCTTTATTTGGAACCATACACAAAAATTCAAAAGGTTCTTCGCCCAGAGTTTTATAATTATGCTGCACTTCAGCAGGAATGAATACCACATCATCTTTTTTAACAATAAATTGTTCATCTCCAATTTGTACTTCCGCCGAACCGTTTAACACATATTGTTCATGCTCAACGCTGTTTTTATGCAGAGGCATTGAACCGCCCGGTTCTATTGAAAATTTCCGCATTGCGAAGTTCGGCGCTTCTTCGGAAGAAATTAATACTTGCTTATAAGTTTTTGTCCCGGCAGAAACATTCTCTTTTTCAAATTTATTTACATTTTTAACCATAATTAGGGTTTCCTCAAAATGCTATAACTTATTATATTAATAAGGGTTAAGAGTAATATTTTGTTAAAAACGTGCAAACAAAACAGCATATATTCAATATTACTTTGCATATTGGAAATTAAATTTTTAAGTCATTGGCTCAATTGTGACTTTTTGAATAAACTTTGATTTAATATTTTTATAATGTCGCTCCTAACGGAGCTGTTTTTCCTTTTATTCACATATAGTTACCATAATATCGCTCCCACGGAGCTTTTTAATTTAATATAAAGCATCGTAGATGCGGAATTATGGTAATAAATAA
>BDSW01000236.1 GCA_002898175.1 bacterium BMS3Abin04 | reverse complement strand
CCGATTATTTCTTGATTAACTTTGTAAGATATTTTCTGCTGCAGATCAATTATTTCACTTAATCTTCTTGTTTTTTCTTCTTCCGTTACATCGTCTTCTATTTTATATGCTTTTGTGTTTTCTCTTGGAGAATACTTAAACATATAAGCTCCGTCATAACGAACTTTTCTCATTACCTCAAGAGTTATTTCATGGTCTTCTTTTGTTTCGGTCGGGAATCCGGAAATTATATCCGTAGAGAAACTTACACCCGGAATAATTTTTCGCGCTTTGTCAATTAAGTTTAAGTAATGTTCTATTGTATAAGTCCTATTCATCAATTCTAAAATTCTATTGGAACCTGATTGAACCGGCAGATGAATATAATTACAAAGATTTGAATTTTCGGCAATTGTGTAAAGCAACTTATCGGATAAATCCTGCGGATGCGAAGTTGTAAATCTTACGCGTATTGATCTATCCACGATAGCACAAGCTGCTAATAAATCGGCAAAATCTCTGCCGTTATCCAAATAAGAATTTACATTTTGACCTAATAATGTAACTTCCTTGAATCCTCTTTCCGAAAGTTGTTTAACTTCTTCAATTATAGAATCGAGATTACGGCTTCTTTCCCTGCCGCGCGTAAACGGTACAACGCAGAATGTACAGAATTTATCGCATCCCCGCATAACGGAGATCCATGCACTCAAACCATCTTCTCGGTAAGGAATAATATCATCATAAGTTTCCGTTTTGGAAAGCTTTACTCCAATTCCCTTTTCACCGGCAAATGCAGTCTCAATAAACTCGGGTAATCTTCTGTATTCATCAGGACCAACAACAAGGTCAACAATCTTTCTATCCGTTACTAAATCCTTTCTCAATCTTTCAGCCATACAACCGAGAATACCAATGACAACATTATTTTTTTTAGTTTTAATGTTTTTTATATTACCCAATCGACCGTAAATTCTCTGTTCGGCATTATCACGAACGCTGCAAGTATTCAGCAGAACAACATTGGCTTCTTTCAGATTTTCCGTAAAGCTGTAGCCTTTATCCTTCAGGATACTCATTACAATCTCCGAATCGGCTACATTCATCTGGCATCCGTATGTTTCTATATATACTTTATTAAACGACATAAATTTTTTCTTTCAATTAATCCAAAAATTAAATTTATAGAGCTATGAAATTTAAATATACAGAGTTCCAATAACAAGATAATTACTCGGAATAATAATTAAGAAACGATAATAAATTTTGAATATCACCTTTAGGTTTATAAATTTCCAATATCAAATAATTATGAGTATGCAATGGAAAACTTTAAAAAAGCAGCAGCCGAAGAAGCAGTAAAATACGTAAAATCCGGAATGGTAGTTGGATTAGGAACGGGTAGTACGACTTACTTTGCAATTAAGAAAATCGGAGAGCTGCTGCAAGAAGGTAAACTAAATAATATAGTTGGAATTCCGAGTTCCATCCAATCGGAAAACTTGGCAAAGGAGTTTAAAATACCGCTCACAACTTTTGATCAGCATACCGAAATCGATATTACTATAGACGGTGCGGATGAAGTTGACGAAAGTTTGAATTTGATAAAGGGCGGCGGCGGCGCTTTGCTTCGCGAAAAAGTTTTAGCCCAAGCAAGCAAGAAAGAAATAATAATTGTTGATGAATCAAAATTATCAAAAGTTCTAGGTTTAAAATGGGCAGTTCCAATTGAAGTAATTCGTTTTGCCGTAAACGTAGAAATTCAATTCTTAGAATCGATCGGTGGAAAACCAAAACTGCGAATGAGTGATAATAATAGACCGTTTATAACCGACGAAGGCAATTACATTTTAGATACTAATTTTGGGGAAATCGAAAAACCGGAAATCTTAACTCAACAATTAGAAAACCGTGCAGGAATAGTTGAACACGGTTTATTTATTAACTTAGCAAGCGAAGTGATTGTTGCAACTACTGAAGGAATAAAGAAAATAGTCAAAAATTCAGTTTGAAGGTTTTTTAGAAAAAAATAATTTTTTTTGAAACATATTTTTACTTTAACCTGTAAAAGCATATTCGGTTTGATAAAAATATTTTTTTGAAAACCAATTTCATATTTATATTTTTTGCTTCGATTAAAAATAGGTTTTATATCATATGGGAATAGTCGTAAGTAATCTCACCAAAAAATACGGCACACAACGTGCAGTAAACAACATCTCTTTTGAAGTAAAAACCGGCGAAATACTCGGATTTCTTGGTCCAAACGGAGCGGGTAAAACAACTACAATGAAAATCATAACTTGTTTTATGGCTCCATCCGACGGAGATGTAAAAGTTAACGGTCAATCTGTAATTGAGCATCCTGAAATAATTAAAAGAAGTATCGGTTATCTTCCTGAAAGTAACCCGCTTTATCTTGATATGCCGGTATTGGAATATTTAGATTATGTAGCCGAGTTACAAAGAGTTCCAAAATCTAAAATACCGGACAGAATTGTTGAAATGGTAAAAGTCTGCGGGCTTGATGTGGAAAAACATAAAAAAATCGGCGAGCTTTCTAAAGGATACAAACAAAGAGTTGGGCTTGCTCAGGCAATGATTCACGATCCGGAAATTTTAATATTGGATGAACCTACAACCGGTTTAGATCCAAACCAAATAGTTGAGATTAGAAAATTGATCCGCGAATTGGGTCGGGAAAAAACCGTTATTCTCAGCACTCATATTTTGCCGGAAGTAGAAGCTACATCCGATAGAATTTTGATAATAAACGACGGCAAGATTGTTGCTGACGGAACCGCCGAAACCTTAAGAAAGCAAGCTCACGGGCAAGAAGTACTGCGCGTACAAGTATTAGAAGCCGGAAGTAAGGACGAAGTAATAACCGCGATTCAAAGTTTAGACACAGTTGCTATGGTTGACCCGATTATGGATGCGGAATTTTCTTTCTTAATCAACAGCAAAGAGAATGCTTCATCAAAAAAATCAATATTTAACCTTTGCGTTCAAAACAATTGGATTTTAACGGAACTAACACCAATTGAAACAAAATTGGAAGACATATTTAGAGAATTAACAACAAATTGAAAATACAATGAAATCTGTTTGGACAATTGCAGTAAAAGAACTTAGATCATTTTTCGATTCACTTACCGCTTACATTTTGCTGGTAGTTTTTTTAGGACTTAGCGGATTTTTCACTTGGCTGTTCGGCTCTGATATTTTCTTTATCGGTCAAGCAACTTTGCAGCCGTTTTTTTCCATAGCTTATTGGACTCTCTTCTTCTTTATTCCCGCACTTACAATGCGCATGATTGCGGAAGAAAAACGAAGCGGTACAATCGAATTGATGTTAACAAAACCGATTTCCGATTGGGAATTTATTCTTGGTAAATTCCTTGCGGCTTTCTTACTAATTTTTATTGCATTGGCATTAACATTACCGTATTACGTTACTTTACTTTTTATTGGGCACGTAGATAGCGGCGCAGTTTGGAGCGGTTATTTCGGAATGCTTTTAGTAAGCATGACTTTTATCAGCATCGGTTTATTCGCCAGCAGTATTACGAATAATCAAATAGTAGCATTTTTATTAGCGCTGTTTATCGGTGTATTCTTTCTAATAATCTTTAACGTTTTAGCCAATAATTTTACCGGTCAAACAGCATTATTATTTAATTATCTCGATCTGTCTACTCATTACGAATCTATTTCACGCGGTGTAATAGATTCCAGAGATATAATTTACTTTTTATCATTATCCTATTTCGGTTTATTACTTGCCGAAATGTCACTTGCAAAAAGAAATATAGTTGAGTAAAAAACTATGCTTACAAGAAAAAAAATACAAACAACCGTTTTATTGATTTTTGGAATACTTCTTTTAGTGAATTTAATTTCAGACCGTTTCTTTTTTAGATGGGATTTTACTGCCGACCAAAGATACAGTTTGAGCAGTGCGACCAAAAATATTCTTAAATCACTTGATGAGCCGGTTACCGTAACAGCATATTTTTCGGAAAACTTGCCGCCCAATATTCAGCAAGTAAGAGATGATTTTAAAGATCTGCTAATTGAATATAATAATGCTTCAAATGGAAATGTTGTTTATGAATTCATCAATCCGAACGAATCTCAAGAAGAGGAAATTAAAGCTCAGAAGAACGGCATTTCTCCAATTATGATTAACGTAAGAGAAAAAGATCAAGTTAAACAGCAAAAAGCATACATGGGCGCTTTGGTTCAAATGGGTGATAAAAAAGATGTGATTCCGTTTATTCAACCCGGCGCCGCCATGGAATATGCGCTTTCTACAAGCATTAAAAAGTTATCGATGAAGTCTAAAATAAAAATTGCACTTCTGCAGGGTAACGGGGAACCTTCGTTAAATGCAATGCAGCAATTACGAAAATCACTATCCGTAATGTATGATGTTAAACCTATTACTTTTACCGATACTTCCGGTGTGCCCGCCGAATACAAAACATTGGTAATTATTGCTCCGGCAGATACTATGAATCCGAATTATTTTAAGTATCTCGATGAGTTTGTCGGTCGAGGTGGTCGATTATTAGTAGCATTGAATACTGTTAAGGGAGACTTTTCAAAAAACCAAGGCGAAAAAGTTTACACAGGTTTAAGCAAGTGGTTGAAAAAATTCGACATTGATGTTAAACCGAATTTTATTGTGGATGCACATTGCAGCAATGTTATGGTAAGACAGAAACAAGGAATGTTTGTTATGAACACTCCTGTCAGTTTTCCTTATTTACCTATTATCAATAACTTTGCCGATCACCCTATTACAAAGGGACTTGAAGCAGTTATGATGCCTTTTGCAAGTCAAATTAGTATTGAACCTAAAGACACAACTATTTCTATAATTCCAATAGCTACATCATCTAATAAATCCGGGGTTGAAGATTTACCGGTTTATTTTAATATAGAAAAGCAATGGGGACCGATTGATTTTAACATCTCCGACATTCCGGTTGCTGTTGCCGTAGAGGGGAAATTAGAAAACGATATACCTACAAAGATGGTTGTTTTCAGCGACGGCGATTTTGTTGTAAACGGCGAAGGACAGCGAGCACAAAGATTACAGCCGGACAATATCAGCTTAATGGTTAATGCAATCGATTGGCTTTCGGATGATACCGGACTTATTGCGCTGAGAACAAAAGGCGTAACATCAAGACCAATTGATCCAAGTTTGGAAGCAAGCACAAAAACTTTCTTAAAATATTTGAATTTTCTGTTACCGATATTGTTAATTATCATTTATGGTATTTTCAGATTTCAGCACAAAAAAAGAATTAAAGAAAAATTAAAGAATACACGTTATGTCTAAATCAAATAAAACTCTGGGAATTATTTTTGTAGTACTTTTAATTATTGTTGGAATAATGTATTTAACCAATACGGGTAAGCACGAAAGATCTTTTCGGGCCAACCTTGTTAATGTTGATACTTCTAAAGTAACACAAATTACTATTTATTCTAAATCCCATAAGAATGAACCGGTTGAGCTTACAAAAGCAGAAGACGGATGGACAGTTAAAATCTCAAAGGATAAAAACGCACGCGTCCCCGAAGAAAAAATTCAAAGTCTTTTCAGACAAATTTTATCAATAAAACCGAAGCGTTTAGCCGCCCGCGGTAAGGACCAATGGCATACTTATGAAGTGGAT
>BDSW01000235.1 GCA_002898175.1 bacterium BMS3Abin04 | reverse complement strand
TTGTTTCACTTCCTGCATATGAAACCCCCCATAGTCTAAAACCCTCACCGCATGAAGCAAGCAAAAAGCCGATTACTAAACTTGAAATTGTTGCTTGCTGATAAATCAGCATCACTAAAAGAAAGGGGATTGGTGTATAACTCCTGTATTTAAAAACCAACTTAGGTAAATCATTCATATTATAGTTCGTTCTAAATAGTTAAATGTTTAATTATCCTTGCATGTATGCTTCTCTTCTCTTAAGAAAAGCTTGATGTCTTTTTTTAAGTCTTTTTTTCTTACTTAGTTTATCTATACGAATCGTTATGTCGTTAAAATTTTCAAACGGGAAATAGGAAATTCTATTTTGCTCGCAAAATTTCAGTAAAGATTTTTTAGCAAATATAAAATCGCAATATTGAGCCGGACAAGTATCCGACCAACCGTCTCCAACGTAGACGGTATAATCATCGTCGCTGCTGTTGCTGATAATGTGATTTCTTTTACAATTAGCACATAGTTTACATTCTTCGTCGGTATAGGGAAATTCACAGATTAAGTTATTGTTTTTATCAAAGGTTACTTTATTTGTGAAATGCTCAATATCCAAAAGGTTTTCACGTTTCAAAATATTTTTAATGTAGTAATCCAGTCCGTCGCTTAAAATTTTTAGTTCATAATTATTTTTATTGCAGTAACCGGCAAATGAATGAAAAGACTCGTCAATCTTCATTCCGTCAAGAAATCGGTTAAATTCATCAAGATTAAAATTTTCTACCGTTTTGCAAAGTAAATCCCACGTTTGAGTAGATGTAATTTTCTTATCTAACCAAAGTTGAATAATTTCGTTGGCTTTTTCAGGATCTCCGAAAGTAAGAAACATATTTTCGCCGACATCTTTTTGTGTGATCGTCCTGTCAAAGTCTACAAAAATTTTGAAATTTTTATGATTGCTGTTCATACATTATGCCGGAACATTTATTTGGTCGTTGAATTGTACGCCGACTAATTTAGAAATCCCTTCTTCCTGCATCGTTACACCGTACATTGTTTCGGATGCTTCCATGGTTCTCTTGTTGTGGGTTACAATTATAAATTGAGTTTTGTCACTAAACTCTTCTAGTAATTTTGTAAACCGGTCAACATTTGCATCATCTAACGGTGCATCAACTTCATCCATAATACAGAAAGGACTTGGTTTAACCAAATAAATTGCAAAAAGAAGAGCCGTAGCTGTTAAGGTTTTTTCCCCTCCTGATAGTAGCTCTATAGATGTTGGACGTTTACCTTTTGGTTTTGCTATTATTTCAATCTTCGCTTCAAGCGGGTCTACACCTTCTTCCAATTTTAAGTCGGCTTCGTCTCCAGGGTCAAATAACGTTTGAAATATAACTGTAAAATTTTTCCTGATTTCTTCAAATGTTTCAAAGAAAATATTTTGAGCGGATTCGTTTATTTTTTTTATTGTATTAATTAAATCCTTTTCAGATTCAATTAAATCGTCTCTTTGTTGATGAAGAAAATCAAGTCTTTCTTTTTCTTCTTCGTATTCGTTATAGGCAAGTAAGTTTATTGGTCCTAAATTTTTAATTTTTTCTTTTATACTTGAAACTTCATAAGACCTTTCTGAAAAATTAAATTCGTGTAAGTCTTCAAATTCTTTTAATTGAAGTTCTAACGAATATTCTTCTTGAATTGAATTTCTTAAACTTCCGATTCTCATCGAAACTTCATTGTTCTTAAGGTCAATCTTGTAAACATTATCCGAAAGTGATTGCCTTTCATTCCTTAGTGAGTTTAACCGTTTTTCATTTTCGGTCATTTTGCTTTTCATCATATTTACATTAGCTTCTAACTCATCTTTACTTTTTTCAAGTTCCGTATTCTGCTGAAGAAGAACTTCGTATTCATTATCACTTGAAGAGATAATTTCATCAAGTCTGGAGATTTCCTCATGCGCAGAAGTTATCTCTTTATTTCTGCGTTCAATAGTTTCTTTAATAGATAGACGATTCTCTTCCGTTCTTTTAATATTGTTAATCGAGTTGTGGAGCTCACCTTTTAGCCGTTCAAGCTCAAGATTATGTTTGTTTAACTCTGATTGTGAAGCGTTATAATCTTCTTCGGTTTCACTAACCTCATTTTCAATACCGGAAAGTTCTCCTGAAATATTTAGTTTTTTATCGGTTAGTAAATTTATTTCTTCGGTAAGAGTGAGAATTTCCGTATCGTAACTACTTATCTGGTTAACGAAATCATGTATTTCTTGCTGTGTTTTTTCTATTTCTTCGGATGCTTTATTCTTTTCAAATTCAAACTTAGATATTTGTTTTTCTATGTTGTTGATATCATTTAGAATTATTTTCCCTTGGTCCGATAAAACCTTCAAATCGATTTTAGATATTTCATTTTCTGTCTCTGAAATAAATTCCTGCAGTTTTCTCAGGTTGGCTTCGTATTTTGGGTATTGATTTTTTAATTCTTCTAGAAGTTTTTTCCTTCCGAAAAGCGTCTGATCAATTTTGGTGGAAGAACCGGCAATAATAACACCGTTATTTTGAATAAAATCACCGTTGAGGGTGGAAAAGTTGAATTCCCCGAATTCATTATGTAACTTTATTGCCGTGTCCAAATCTTTAACTACAGCAGTATTAATAAGAATTTTTTCAAAATAAGGCTGCCACTTTTCATTTGAGGTTACCAAGGATTTAGCCCAAGCAACAAATCCCGGTTTCTTTTCTACCTTTTTTACTTCTCTTCGTGCAGCAAAATTTTGTAATTTGTTAATAAATCCTTTTTTCTTTGTCCCGTTTCCCAAAAGGTAAAACGATGCTTTGCCGAGATCATTTTTCTTTAAGTATTCTACGGCTTTTTGTAAATCATTTAAATCATCTATCAAAAGGTTGTTAAGAACGTTTTTAAGTGCAACTTCAAGAGCTAATTGAAATTCCGGCTTTGTATTTCCTACATCTGCGAACAAAGTTTTTTCTTTGTCTGTCCAACCTTCGCTTTCAAGAAGAATTTTCGACCCGCCGGAAATTCCTTCCAAGTTTGTAATGAGTGATTGATAAAAATCTATTTTAGTTTTAAGACTATTTATACTGCCTTTTTCTTCAAGTTCTTTTTCTCTTAATGAAGTTAATTTTTTCTCAAGATCTTCTTTTTCTTCCAACCGTTTGGAGTAAAGAAATTCCGAATTACTTAACTCATTTTCAGCTTTCGATTTTTCTTGCCCAAGATTTTCAAGGTAACCAACACTTTTGGCAATATTGGAAGTGAGTTTTTGAATCTTCTCGTTTAATTTACTTATGTTATTGTTTGAGGTTGCCTGATAATCTTTGAGGTTTGACAAACGATTTTTTTTTGACGAATAATCTTGAAATAACTCAACAGAGTCTTCATTCTTGGATTTTAAGAAGGCTCTTAGTTCATTAAGATGGTTTTTCTTTTCTTCCAAAACTTTCTCGTGAGTTTCAACGAAACGCTTCTTTTCTTCAATAAGGGATTCTAATCGAATTTTGGTTTCATTGTAATTCTTAAGTTTTTCTTCAGCTTCCTCATCTTGAGTTTTTAATTCTTCAATTTCGGCATTGTAATTTTTAATATTTTCTTCAAGAGATTTCTTTCTTTCATCCGCAACGGAAACATTTTTCTTGTTAGTATAAATTTTGCCGGATAGGGAAGATAGTTCATTTAGTTTTTCCCTCAAACTTGTCTCTTTTTCAGAAATAGCTTCCCGTAAAGTAACCAGTTCATTTTCCGAACTTTTTATTTGGTCATCGATTCGGTCTTTTTCAAATGCCAGCGTATTTTTTTGTGCTTGTAACGTAGAAAATTCCAATGTTAACTTGGCTAACTCTCTTTCCGCTAGATCAATTTCTTTTTCTCTTAGCTCAGATTGCAGGTGATTATAGCGGTCGGCTTTTTTTGACTGTCTTTCAAGGGACCTGACGTTTTTCTCAACTTCGGAAACAATATCGTTTACTCTGGTTAAATCGGATTTAACTTCATCCAACCTTTTAAGCGAAAGTCTTCTTCTGAATTTGTACTTGTTAACTCCGGCCGCTTCTTCAAACATCTTCCTTCTTTCGTCAGCCTTACTGCTTAAGATATTCTCGACCATCTTTAGTTCTATAACGGAATAAGCATTTGTTGCCATTCCGGTATCCATAAACAAGTTGGTTATATCCTTTAATCTGCAAACGTTTTTATTTAGGAGATATTCGCTTTCGCCCGATCTGAAAATTCTGCGGGTTATTGTAATCTCGGTATATTCCGAAGGTAGAATGCCTCTATCATTAACCAGAGTTAAAGAAACTTCAGACATTCCCATGGGCTTTTTGCTGTTGGTTCCGTTAAAGATAACGTTTTCCATTTTATCGCTTCTAAGTGTGCTGGTCTTTTGCTCACCAAGGCACCACCTAATAGCGTCAACTATATTTGTTTTACCCGATCCGTTTGGACCCACTACGCCTGTTATACCACGAGTAAAGTTAAGAGTAGTTTTATTTGCAAAGGATTTAAATCCGAATATTTCTAATTTTGATAAAAACAAATTATATTAACTCGATATAAATTTATATTGTTTCACGGCGTTTATTATATAATAAATAGCAGAATCTTTAAATTGGAAATAAAAAAGTATTACTGCAATAACTGTTATAGTTATTACGGAACTCATCAAATAAACAACAGATGGGCGTGTATCGAAGATTACGAATATTCCTTTCAATAATCTTTGGATTAACCAGACCGCATATGCTAATAAAAAAACGTAAACATAGAAATTTATTGTATTGGCAATCAATATTCTATAAAGTACAAGCTCAATCGGGAGAAGTATGGCTAATGGAAGAAATGCCCAAATAACCACATAATATATACTGGAAAACAACACTTTGTTTTTAATGAAAAACGATGCAAACTGAAAAATTATTGCAAAGAAGAAAAACATGATGATGGATAAAACAAAAAGATATATAAATGATTCAACCGGGTTCCACGCTAAAAAGTTAATTATATTAACAAATTTAGCGGAGCCGAAAGCGATAGTGACCTTTTCAAGCAAAATATTGTTTTTGAGAAAGAATAATAGATTGGTTAATAAAAGTGAATGCGAACCGGCGAGCAAAATCATAAGTGCATTTGTATTTAATCCCGATAAGATTCGCTGGTCTCTTATATCTGCATAAAAATTATAAGGTCTCAGCAATGCTCTTATGGCATCTTCTCTGAATTTTCGTTTAGAGTTAATAATAACTCCTAAGAACAAAGAAAGTACAAGGCTTACAATGATGAAAAATAATGGTGAATCGTCTTTTTCACTGCCCACAGGTATAGTTACTTTCCCTGTATGGGTAATCTTAGATTTAATCAAGTTGTAAGATATTCTATCTGTTGCTCTATCCTCACCTAAGATACCTATTTTATAGACTTTGTTAACATCGTAACCACTGTAAAACGGGGCAAAATCACCTCTGAAGTCGAACATGGAATTTAGAAAGAAACCCGATAATTTTTTATGTACGGATGATGAAATAATATCACTGAAATATTTGGCTTGTGCTTCGTATGAAAAATTGTTTAAATAACCGTTGGAGCTTCCGAGATAAGTCGGGTATGTAGCTTGACTAATAAAATATTTATGCGAATTAATTGGAGTTCCGGGAAATGAATTACTACTAAAAATTTTTGAATATAGTTCAATTCCGTAAAAATCAAGATTATTAATTGTATCCTTAGGAACACCTACAAAGGATGCATAAGTGAAGTAATTAGTTTTGGATTTAACAATTGATGTTAACTGCTCAATGAATTTTTTATGTTCATCTGAATTTGGTAAAAAGGAACTTCCTACGCCAACAGCGAGAATTGAAGGATATTTTGAATAAGAAGTAAGAAAATTGCTTATATAGTTCTGGCTTCTTTTCAAGAACTCGTCGTCGCTGGTTAATTGTTCGGGTATAGAATTCAAAGGTATTTCAATAAAAGCAAATAATCCTAAATCGTCGCACAATTTTAATGCGTAAGGATGCGGGGTATAATTTGAAAACCTAACCGCATTAAATCCTGCATTTTTGATTATTTGAAAATCTCTTTTTAATGATTCGTAATACCCATTTTGAAATAATAATTTAGAAGGTGGTAAATAAGTTGTTCCGTTAAATGTTATTTGCTTACCGTTAAGGAATAAAGCATTATTTTTCTTAGTGATTATTTTTAGTGCGATTTGCTTTTTAAACTCATCTATTAAGCTATCGCCATTTGATATAACAATCCTTAAAAAATAATGCTGTGGGTTTTGGGGTGTCCAAAATTTTGGTCTGATTAAAGAAATCCGGTTAGTTTTTTCAACAATATTAGATTCCGGAAATTTAATATTGTAATCCCTTGAATACAGTACGGTGCTTTTCTCATTATCTATAAACTGAACATAGCATTTGTAATTTTTAGTACCTTCGATAGTTGTATGTTTTGTAATATCGTATTTTAATTCCAGGTTTATTCTATTTGCTTTCTTTGCTCTTTTGAAAGTGTAGTTAACTTTTGTAACGGAGATAGTTGGAACCAAATGTATATAAGCATCTCTAAAAATTCCGCCTTCGGATTTTGGAAAAAGAAAACGTTGTTTGACCGGTATTGTATTGCGTGAATCTAATTTGTGTTTAATAGAAAGCCTAAGTATATTCGGTAAATCATAGTTTAGAATTTCTTTAGGAATTTTAATGGTAAACGGATATGTCCCGCCGGTATGAATATAAAGACTAACATTATTAAGAGAAACTTTACAAGAATAATTTAAACCCTCAAAGACCAATTCCATATCATAATTGGTCAATTGCGCCGCACTAAACTTTAGTTGCTTTTCAAAAACAAATTCTTTTTCAGAAGAAATAATTGACGGAACCGAAACGTCGGTTTTTTCGTCCGGTTTATCCGCAGTATAAATTTTCCAACCGGAGTTTAAGTCGATTAAACTACGTGTTTTTGTTATATCAAAAAACAGTGAATCGACTTTATTTAAATCTGCTTGCGGTAGCTCGGTAATTTTAATTTGTGCGAAAAGAAAAGCAGAATTTATAAAAAAAATGATTAAAAAAAGAGCTTGTATTTTCTTTAACATCTATTACTTACTTATTAATAAATAAATTATAAATATAATAAAAAGAGAAGGGCATATCAATTTGTAAGTGGGAACGGGAAATAAAATAGAAATACTTTTTCTTTGAGGTTGGAACTTCATACTTAAACGTATTCTAATGTGCAAAATTTTAATCAGAATCAATTATGGGACACTAAAAACTTATCCTGCAATTTTAATTACTTCCAGGAATAAGTCAGGTTTCAGACATGCTCCGCCAATCAATGCTCCGTCTATATCCGGCTTTGAAAGAAGGGAGGCAGCGTTGTTAGGTTTAACACTGCCGCCGTAAAGAATTTTCATATCTTGAGCGAGATTATCGGAATATAATTGTGCAATAAGTTTTCTTATAAATTCATGTACTTCTTGTGCTTGTTCCGGGGAAGCTGTTTTACCCGTCCCGATTGCCCAGACAGGTTCATATGCAACGGTAAGGTTTTGTACTTTATCATTGTCGATATTACTAAGCCCGTTAACAATTTGTTCTTCCAAAACCTTAAAAGTAACGTTACTTTCTCTTTCGCTTAAAGTCTCACCAATGCAAAAAATAACTTTGAGATTTTTGTCTAATGCTTTTTTGACCTTTTTATTTATAACTTCATTGGTTTCAAGAAATATTTTACGTCTTTCGGAATGACCTAAAATCACATAATTACATCCAACGCTTTTTAGCATATCAGCGGAAATTTCACCGGTAAATGCTCCGCTGTCTTCAAAATGCATATTTTGCGCACCTAAGTTAATCGCTGTATCTTTAATTAAGGAATTAACTGTTTCAAGAGAAGTATATGGAGGACAAATAATTATCTCCGAAGAACTATTTAGTTTAGTTAATCCATTTTTAATCTCAGAAACCAAAGTAACGGATTCGTTTAGATCCTTATTCATTTTCCAATTACCGGCAATAACTTTTGTGCGCATAATATATTCCTCTTTTACATTGAGAATAGTTGATAAAATCTTATTTAATGTAATCTACAAAATAAATAGTGTTTTAGCTAATGGCTTCAACTCTTTTAATACTTGGAATTTCTTTTATTAAAGCTCTTTCAATACCGGCGCGCAGGGTCATTTGCGACATCGGGCAATCGTAACATGCTCCCAATAACTTTACTTTCACGATTCCGTCTTCGGTTATATTGAAAAGCTCAACATCTCCCTCATCCTCTTTCAAATAAGGGCGGACTGAATCTAAAACACTTAGAACCCGGTTTTTATTTATTTTCATTTCAAATCAATCATTTATCAGTATTTAAAATAATTTCTATTTTCTTATCCTTCTTATCATAATTGGTCAAACTAATTTGAGCTGCTAGATTCCTGGCAATTTCCATAATATTACTTGTATATTCACTATCCGGAATATTAAAAATTATAGGTTTCCCTTTGTCACCGCCTTCTCTAATTTGCGCATTGATAGGAATTTCACCCAGAAACGGAACATTAGATTCTTTTGCAAGTTTCTTACCGCCGCCAAATCCGAATATATCATATTTTTTACCTGTATCTGGTGCAATGAAGTAGCTCATATTTTCAACAATTCCCATAATCGGAACATTAACTCTTTCAAACATTTTTAATCCTTTCCTGGCATCAATAATCGCAACATTTTGAGGAGTAGTAACAATAACAGCTCCTGTAAGGGGAATTGTTTGAACCAGTGTAAGCTGTATGTCCCCTGTTCCGGGTGGTAAATCGTAAATTAAATAATCCAATTCGCCCCAGTTTACATCGGACATAAATTGCTTGATAGCCCCGCTTGCCATTGGTCCACGCCAAATAACCGGGTCATTTTCATCAACTAAAAACCCAATTGACATTAATTTTATGCCGAAGTTTTCAAGTGGAATCATTTTAGAAGAATTTGTGTCTTGATATATTTTCGGTTTCTTACTTATGCCAAGCATTAACGGAATACTGGGCCCGTAAACATCAGCATCCAAAAGTCCCACCTCCGCACCATCTTTTGCAAGTGCAACTGCCAGATTAACGGCAACAGTACTTTTGCCGACGCCTCCTTTCCCGCTGGCTACGGCAATTGTATTCTTAACACCCGGTAGTAAAGCGTCTTTTCTGCTGTCAACATGGGATTGAACATTTGCAGTCATGTTTACAGTAACATTTTCTGCATCCGGTATGTCGTTTTTAATTGCTACAACAGCATCGTTTTTCATTTTGTCCTTTAACGGGCATGCAGGAGTTGTAAGTTCTATGTCAAAAGAGATATTTGAACCGTCAATCTTGAGGTTTTTAATCATGTTTAATATAACCAGATCTCTATGAAGATCCGGATCTTCAACTCTACTGAGCGAAGTTAATACTTGTTGTTCTGTTATATTACTCATAATACATCCTTTCAAAAAAATGAACTACAAATTTAGTAAGATTATCAATCTATTACAAAAGTAGTAAGCTAAATAAAATTACTAAGGTAAGCTTGAATATTAATTTAGGTATGCTTAACTTTGATTCCAAAAAAAACGAACAAACATGACTTCAGTATCAAAAGAAAATTATTTAAAATTAATTTATGCTCATAAGCAGAGAAGTAACGAATCCGTTACAACTTCTATTTTAGCACAAGATCTTGAGGTCTCGAATGCCGCAACCAGTGAAATGGCAAAAAAGCTTTATAGTTCCGGACTTGTAACTTACCGTAAGTATAAAGGGCTTGAACTTACTCAAAAGGGGACAAAAATTGCTTTGGACGTTGTTCGAAGGCATAGATTATGGGAGCTTTTTTTAATGAAAGTTCTGGGATTAAGCTGGGCTGAGGTGCATGATGAAGCCGAACGGTTAGAGCATATTTCTTCAGAAAAATTAATTGATAAAATTGATGAATATTTAGAATACCCGATTTTAGATCCGCATGGAGAACCTATTCCCAACAAAGATGGAGTAATGCCCGAGGTCCCAAAATCAATAAAATTATCTGAAGGTAAAATCGGAACTCGTTATGAGTTAACAAAAGTTGATGACAGAGGTAGTGATTTAGTTATGTATTTAAATCAAGTTGGCATGGGGTTGAATAAAAGGATTTATATTGTTGAAAAATATTCGTTTGATAATTCAGTTGTAATAAAATTTGACGGGAAAGAATTATCATTAAGTGAAAAAGTAGCCCAGCATCTATTTATTATTAAAACCAATTAAGTTAAACCTATGAATCCGGTTGAATCATTAATAATATTCAGTTTGATAGTTGCATCTTTAACGGTAATTTTCTTACCTAGAAAAGGATTGTTAGCGAAATGGAAACATACAATCAGAAGTACTGAGCGAGTTCTAATTGAAGATGCCTTAAAACATCTTTACGATAGGGAATATAATCAGCTAGGTTGCACCTTGCAAAGTATTGCCGGGAACTTGGAAATTAATTCGGATAAAGCTACCAATCTTGTTGAACGACTTGAAAAGCTTGGGTTAATCAATTCAAAGGATGGAAAATTATCGCTAACTCCTAAAGGCAGATCTTATGCTTTAAGAGTTATAAGAGTTCATAGACTTTGGGAAAAGTATCTTTCTGAAAAAACCGGAGTTCCTGAAATAGATTGGCATGATAAAGCCGAGTGGAAGGAACACGAATTAACACCTGAACAAGCTGATGATTTAGCGGCTAGTATTGGTAATCCTTTGTTTGATCCGCATGGCGATCCCATACCAACATCCGACGGGAGAATTCCCCGAAAGGAAGGTGTGCCGCTTAGTTCTTTAAAAGAAGGTAATGCAGCGCGGATAATTCATATTGAAGACGAACCGAAAGCCGTTTATGCCCAATTACTGGCTTTGGACCTTCATCTCGGTTCACAAATTATTATGATTGAGAATACAAGAGAACGAATAAAATTTGAGTCTGACGGAGATGAAAAAGTTCTGGCGCCAATCTTTGCTGCAAATGTAACAGTTAAGTTATTCGAAAGAAAAACAGATGTTCAGAAAAATTTTATTACTCTTTCTAATTTAAAAGTTGGTGAAAAGGGGACGGTACTGAAGATATCTAATGCTTTAAGGGGGCAAGAGAGGAGACGATTAATGGACTTTGGGATAGTTCCCGGTGCCGAAATTGCGGTTGAAATGAAAAGTCCTTCCGGCGACCCGACTGCATATCTAATCAGAGATGCAATTATTGCATTCAGAAAGAATCAGTCGGATCATATCTTTATCAAAAAGTAAAAGTGGGGTTTAATTGAATTTAGTAAAAAGTAACTGTGAAAATTGTCCTGTTCACAATATTGATAATCTTGTAAAGCTTGGCATTAACATGGAGCATTTTGATTATGTGGTTGCTCTTTGCGGAAATCCAAATACGGGAAAAAGTACTGTCTTCAATGCATTAACCGGTTTACGTCAGCATACCGGAAACTGGCCGGGTAAAACCGTAGTAAGAGCTGAAGGAGGATTTGAATACAATGAACACAAATATAAATTAGTTGATTTACCCGGTACATATTCGTTATTATCAACCAGTACGGATGAAGAAGTAGCTAGGAACTTTATTTTATTTGGTCAGCCTGATGTTACCGTTATTGTTGTTGATGCAACAAGATTGGAGAGAAACCTGAACCTGGTTTTACAAGTTTTGGAAATTACTGATAGAATAATAGTCTGTTTAAACTTGATTGATGAAGCCAAAAGAAACGGGATTGAAATAGACGAAAGGGCATTGTCAAAAGAGTTGGGTGTACCGGTTATTCCTACCGCGGCAAGGCAAAAAGAGGGGATACCGAATTTGTTAGAATATATAGACGAAGTTGCTACGGGAAAGTATAGATGTAAACCTAAAAGGATTAAAAATAAGAATCCGAAATTAAGGAAAGCAGTTGAAGTTTTGAGTAATGAAGTATTAAAAATTTATCCTAATTTACCAAATGCTGATTGGGTTGCACTTAGGCTGCTTGAAGGGGATGAAGATATTATTGATGCTGTAAAATCAGGGGAGCTGGGAAAATTAAAAAAACTGGGAGCTGTTGAAAGTACACAAGAAATAATTTTAAAATAATAATTATTTACTCTATGACAAATAGAAATCAAATACTGGAATTAGCGAATAAATTTAGATGGGGATTAGGCGGCAATTTACATGATGCTTTGATGGAATCTATATTTAAAGAAGCTTCGGATATTGCTCACAAAGTAGTAATAACTAAGAATGAAAAAGGAGCATTCAGTTTTGACAAAAAGCTTGATAAAATTGTAACCAACAGATGGACCGGTTTCCCAATAATGTTTATTCTGTTAGCTATTGTATTTTGGTTAACAGTACAAGGTGCAAATTATCCGTCAAACGTGCTTTCTAATTTATTAGTAGGCGAGTTGCCCCATATATTAAAAAATTTTGCTCTTTCAATTAATTTACCTCATTGGGTTGCGGGTTTATTTATAGATGGCGGATATTTAGCAATGGCTTGGGTTATAAGTGTAATGTTACCGCCGATGGCAATATTTTTTCCTCTGTTTACTTTGCTGGAAGATTTCGGGTATCTACCTAGAGTTGCATTTAATATGGACAACTTATTTAGAAAAGCCGGTGCACATGGTAAACAAGCTTTAACAATGAGTATGGGATTTGGCTGTAATGCAGCAGGTGTTGTTGCAGCGCGGATTATAGATAGTCCCCGTGAACGGCTGATTGCAATTATCACAAATAATTTTTCACTGTGCAATGGAAGATGGCCTACACAAATATTGATAGCCACTATTTTTATCGGTGGTTTAGTCCCGGCACAAATTGCGGGATTAGTTTCTGCAGGAGCAGTAGTTGGAGTGGCTGTGTTTGGTGTATTCCTCAGTTTGGTAACATCATGGGGTTTATCAAGAACAGTATTGAAAGGAGAAGCTTCCACCTTTAACCTCGAGCTTCCTCCTTACAGACCACCAAGAATTTTGCAGACTTTATATACATCTTTAATGGACAGAACTCTAATTGTATTGTGGAGAGCAGTTGTTTTTGCCTTTCCTGCGGGTTTGGTTATTTGGCTAATTTCAAATTTAACCGTGGGTGATGTTAGTTTAGCCGATTATTTTATTAATTGGACAAATCCTTTTGCTTTATTCATCGGCTTAAACGGCATTATACTTTTAGCTTATGTTGTAGCTATACCGGCAAATGAAATTGTAATTCCAACTATCTTAATGTTAACCGTTGTTCATTTTGGGTTAACCGGAGTTGGCGCCGGCGCCGGAGTAATGTTTGATACAAGTTCAATAGATGCAACAAAACAGCTTTTGGAAGTGGGGGGGTGGACGGTCTTAACGGGTGTGAACTTAATGATTTTTACTTTGCTTCACAATCCTTGCTCTACTACTTTATTTACAATCTATAAAGAAACCGGGAGTTTAAAATGGACAGTATTTTCAGCTATTTATCCTATAATTATGGGGTTTACTCTTTGTTTTTTAGTAGCCCAAGTTTGGCGAATTTTCTAAAATTTTTATTTGCCGAATGTTAGTGGACTATTTTTCTAATAATTTTTTTATCCGTCGTATGGACATTATGTTCCATTAGCCAATCCTGAACTGAAATTATTTTTTGTGTATAAACCGGGTGATTAAAAACATAATTACCGTTTGGTAATAAGATACGTGAATTTACATTATCTTTTAGGGAGTTTTTAAGAACCGACTTAAAAATGGTTTTTAATATATCCTTATTCTCAATCGGAAAAGCTATTTCAATTCTTCTATCTAGATTTCGTTGCATTAAGTCGGCGCTGCTTAAATACATTTCTTCATTTCCGCTATTGTAGAAATAATAAATTCTACTATGTTCTAAAAATCTTCCTACAATACTTCTTACTTTTATATTTTCGCTGACACCTAATTTTTGAGGAACTAAACAACAAATCCCGCGTACAATTAAATCGACCTTTACACCTTTTTGAGACGCTTCATAAAGCGCAGCAATAAGCGCCGGATCAACAAGAGAGTTTAATTTAAAAATCAACTGCCCTTTACCATAACGCATTTTATTTTGAATCTCTCTATCAATAAGATTAATCATTTTCTTTCTGAGATTTATTGGAGCAACAAACAGTTTTCTAAACTTTTTTTGTTCTGAATAACCGGTGAGATAGTTAAATATTTCAGAAACATCAGAACAAATTTCTTCATCCGTCGTAAACAAACCTAAGTCCGTATATAATTTTGCTGTAGATGCGTTGTAATTCCCGGTTCCCAAGTGAACGTATCGTTTTACACCGTCAATCTCTTTTCTAACAACCAATGTCATTTTTGCATGAGTTTTTAATCCAACCAGTCCATAAACAACGTGCACACCGGCTTTTTCCAATTCGCGTGCCCAGAAAATATTATTCTCTTCGTCAAATCTTGCTTTCAATTCAACTAGAACAGCTACCTGTTTTCTTCTTTCGGCCGCTTCAATTAAATAACGTACAATAGGCGAATTTGGTCCGACACGATATAGAGTTTGTTTAATAGCCAGTACGTCAGGGTCCTGAGATGCTTGTTTTATAAAATCAATTACCGGTGAAAATGAATCGTAGGGATGATGAAGAAAAATATCTCCTTTGCGTATTATCGAAAATATATTTTCATCTTCTTCAAATATCTGCTGATTATATGGATGGAATTGCTTTTCTTTTAAATCATGCAAAGGCAGAGAATAAAGCATTAGAATATCGCTCAGACCTAACGGACCTTCGATAACATGTACATCGCTCGCCTTAATTTCAAGATTTTCCGTTAGTGTATCAATCATAAATTGAGGCATTTCCTTCTCAACTTCCAAGCGAACAACGGAACCGAATCTTCGCCTTTGTATATTTTCTTCAATCAGTTCAAGTAAATCGTCTGCTTCATCTTCTTGTATTTCCAAATCTGTGTTTCGAGTTATTCTGAATCTATGAGCATGGATAATTTCAATGCCCGGGAAGAGTATAGGTAAATTACTTTTTATCAGGTCGTCTATCCAGACAAACTTAGCACAATACTCACCGTTTTCATTCGTACTTTTTTTACCGATGATTTTTTCAACTCTTAGTAAACGGGGAAGTATGTCGGGAATTTTAACTCTCGCAAAACTTTTTTCTCCGGTCTTCTTTTTTACTAATAAGGCAAAACTTAGACTTAAGTTTGAAATATAGGGGAACGGTCTTCCGGGGTCAAAAGCCAGGGGAGTAAGTACGGGATAAATTTCTTTATGGAAATATTGTGTTAAATGATCTCTTTCTTCATCTGTTAATTCGTCAATATCAGCAATTATTATATCGTTCTTCTTTAAGTTCGGAATAATTTCATTTGTCCACAATTCATGAATTTGATTGAACATGTTTTGAACTTCACGTTCAATAATCTGAAGTTCCTGGTAAGGTGTATGCCCGTCAATTTTCGGTTCAATTACTTTAGCACGAATTTGTTCTTTAATACCCGATACCCTAATCATATAAAATTCATCTAGGTTGGAATAAAAAATTGAAATAAATTTTATCTTATCCAGCAATGGCTGATCGGGTGATAATGCTTCTTCTAAAACCCTTTTATTAAAATCGAGCCAACTTATTTCACGGTTAAAAAAGTTTTCCGGTTTGTAATATTTTGACAATGTTTCTTTAGTAATCATAAAATACTTTAAGTATAAAAATTTGCAATTCTAATGGTTGTGGTCGTGATCTTCTATTTTTACCGCAGATGAATAGCTTTCGAGATCATAATTAATTGTTTTCTCCGGCATCGGCAACCTTCTAATTTTAACATTTGCTTTATCCAAAAAGTAATCCGCTTGTGTGTTGTGATAATCTGAAAAAACCACAATCTCCTTAATTCCCGCTCCAATTAAAGCCTTAGCGCAATTTGTACACGGCATATTAGTTACGTATGCTGTGGCACCCTTTGTGCTCACTCCGTGGATAGAACACTGCAATAGTGCATTCATCTCGGCATGAATGGTTCTTATGCAATGGTTATCCTCAATCATACATCCGACATCTTCGCAATGATCATCACCGGGAATGGAACCGTTATAACCTGTTGATAAAATTCGTTTATCTCTAACAAGAACGCAGCCAACATGCATCCTCGGGCATGTTGCTCTTTCCGAGACAAGCATGGCAACTTTTAGGAAATACTCATCCCATGCAGGTCTTTTCTTTTTGTTCTCCATTGGTTTCCCTAACAATAATGTTCAACCGTTAAAAAATATATTTTACAAAAGTAATGAAAGTTTTGTTTAAGTGTTGTGGATAAAATATAGATATGCCGGGATTCAACGATTCTTAAAACTGGAAATTACTTCCCTAAAATAATTCTGAAAGTTGTTCCTTCGTTAACTGCAGATTGATTTACAAAAATTTTACCTTTGTGATAATTTTCTATAATTCTTTTTGAAAGACTTAGTCCTAAGCCCCAACCTCTCTTTTTCGTACTGAATCCCGGTTTGAAAATATCTTTCCTTCGTTTAGGGTCAACTCCCTTACCGTTATCGGAAACATCAATATAAACGGAGTCTTCGTGATCTTTAATTTGTAGAATTATTTTACCGTTGTTATGTCCTATGGCATCTAATGCGTTTTTTATTAAATTTTCCAATACCCACTCAAATAGTTCAGGGTTTACCATAGCTTTAATACCCGGATCACCTTCAAGCTGTAATTCAACATTCATACCTTTTTGCGGTATCCTCCTTTGATAATATCTTACTACGGTTTCGACTAACATATAAATATTCTTTAATTTTAATTCCGGTTTCGAACCGATCTTTGAAAATCTTTTTGTGATTTTATTCAAACGGGTTAAATCATTTCCCATTTCCTCGGCAACGTCAAGAACTTTATCGGGTTCTTTATAATGCAGTTTCAAAATTTCTTCCCAACCCATCAAACTGGAAATTGGTGTGCCGAGCTGATGAGCCGTTTCTTTTGCCATTCCAACCCAAATATTACTTTGCTCGGTCCTCTTTAAATAGCTGAAACTTATATACGCAATGATGATAAACAGTATTGCAAAAATAATTTGAAGAAAGGGATAATATTTTAACTGCTGTACTAATGTTGAATTTCCGTAATATATTTTATTTAGAACGAGAGTATCTTGAATAACTACCAAAATCGGGTTATGGATTGCTGCAAGTTCCTTTATCTTTTCTCTCAAAAAATCTTTAACTTCTTTAGGTTTAAGAGTCGAATCTATTTCAATATTTTTAATTCCAATTCCCTGCCGGTAGATATTCGGGTTATTGGACGAATCGGTTAAGATGAGAGGGAAGTCAATTCGCTTTATTATATTTTCGAAAATAAAAGTAAAATCCTGTGTCTTTTCCGGACTGGATTGTGCTATGTATTGTAAACCTTTTGCATAAAGTTCAACTACTTGTGTTTCTCTTTGCTGAAGTTTTTTAACTAAGTTTTGTGTGTAAAACAAAGTTGCCGCAGAAATTATAATTGCTATAATTAAAAGAAACAGTTTAATATTTGTTGATGATTTACTTCCGTTCATAAAAAGAATTGCTTGCTGTTAATTTAAATGTAAAGTTAGGGAATTTTTGTGAAGATGTTAAGGACGAAAATAATCTACTATTTAAAATAGAAGACGACGGATTTTAGTACGGACGATCCGAAATAACCAAACGCATTTTCTAAACCGCTACTTTGATATCCGTTAAATATATGATTGTAATAGTTTCCATCAAATGCTAAAATTTCAATTTTTATTGAATCCATACGGTTCCGAAACGAAAAATTAAAATTTGTACTTAAGTTATTATTAAAAATTGATTCAGTTCTTATTGCTCTCGAAAAATCAAGTACTGTAATAATTTGTCCTTCATCTGTATTAAATGTATCAATTGCAGCTATGAACAGTTTTGCTAAATAAAATTTTGCATTTTTACTATTAGTCCATTTAGACTCAATTTTTATTCCTTCGTAATAACTTAAAGTATCATGATCAATCGGATATAAAATATTAAAATCTCCCGGTGTTGTGGTTTGACCGGTAAATTGTTGACCATTTGCAGTTACCTTTATACTATATTTAGTTTCAGGTTTAAAAGTAAAAAGTTCTCCTTCGGTATAAAATCTATAACCATATTGACTTTTATCGATCTGAAAGTTACTTAAATTTTCATTTTGGTCTGAAAGTACAATTTCTGCATTTTCCACAAAATACTTGTCATAACTTTTTAGAGAAAATTCAAAAGGGATATCTTTTATAGACTCTGATAAGTCTAATGTTCTATAAACAAAAATTTCTTGTTTAGGAGCATTAACTTCAACGTTGTATAAAAAACTATTCTTTATTGGAATCTTTCCAGGTTCGTTCAAGTCGTCACAAGATAGAACTACTATAGTGACAAAGAGGAAAAAGATTATATTAAATATTTTTTTCATACTAAAACTCTACCGTTACGCCTATAGTCGGAATAATTTCAGAACCCCTTTCCGTTCCTTGGTTAAAACTTGTATCAGTTGGTCTTGGGTCGTAATTAAATGCATTTTTACTTCTGTAAACATTTAAGATTTGTAGATATGGTTTTAATATCATATGGCCCCAAAGGAAAGAACCTGTTATGCCTATATCCAACCTATGATAATCCGTATATCTTACGGAATTTTTAGCTCCGTAAAATAATTCCCAATCCCTTTCGGTTTCTGATAGATCTCTTTCGCTATCTGCAAGATTGTCAATATAGTCATCGTGTCTCAAATCAGCTCCCCTTAAAAATTTTCCTATTGCCGGGGTATACGGAAGTCCTGTACTATACAGCCAATATGAATTTAAAGTCCAGTGTGCAAAAATTTGATAATTTAAAATTATTTTTAGTGTATGTGTTCTATCATAGTTGGCAAAGAATGCATTTTCACCATTTGTTTTTATGGATCTAAGAAGTGAATAGCTGAGCCAACCGTAAATTTTCCCCTTCGTCCTTTTTAAAAGTATATCGGCGCCCGCAGCGTAGCCGTTAAAAAAACTAATACTTTTAGTCTTTTCTAAAGATGTAGAGATGTTTTTACGCTTTTTATAGTATCCGTCAATTTCAAGATCGAATATATTTGCAATATTATTAATCTTAAAACCTAAATCAAAATTATCCGAGCGCGGAATTTGATTATTCTTATCTGAAATAAAGTAAATAGCAAACGGTGAAAATATAGTTGAATTTACTCTTTCTCTTTTAGTATAAAAATATTGGTAGTAGCGTCCGTAGTTAAAAGTTATTTGGGTATTATTCAATAGGTTATAACGAGCGCTAAAATAAGGTGAAGATAAAATCTTATCAATTTTTTTTAAGTAACTTCCTCTGTAACCTAAAGAGATATTTAGTTTTGTAGAAACTTGAAGATTATCCAAGAAGTAAAAAGTATAGATATTAGTTTTATCATTATTATTAAAAACATTCGGTGCAAAGTCAAAAAATATTTCCCCTATATTACCATTAACTAAACCGGATAGTTCTGTTTCGTTTATATTCCAAGAATAGTTTGTTAATAAATGTCTAAATTCCAAGCCGGTTGAGATATTCTGTCCTTGAAGGGAAATGTTATAATTTAAAGAAGCTGACAAATTTTTAATATAATTATCTATATAAATATATTCGGTTCCCGGTAATCCAAAAGAATTTTCATCATTGAATCCCTTTTTATTACCGTTCGCTAAAGAATTAGAATATGCTGCTTTAAAATTAATTGTTGATTTATTGAACAAGTGGAGATAATTTATATTTATTAAACGGTTGCCCCAGTTAACATCCTTTTTATTAAATATTATAGTACGGTTTTCAAATACTTTGTAAACATCTTTTGAAAAAAAAGCAGTTATAGAAAAGAGGTTATTTTTATTGAAGGGTAAAGTATATTTGCCATATAAATCGTAAAAATAATAAGGCAATTTCCCTAAGAATTGGTAAACAAGATCTGCATAAGTCCTGCGAGCGGATAATACATAAGAACCTTTCCATAAGGGCCCTTCAGCATATAATTTTGAAGAAAGTAAACCGACAGTTGCTTTCCCTTTTAATCCTTCCCTGCTTCCGTTCTTAGAAACTATATTAAGAACACCGGAAAGAAAACCGCCGTATTGAACGGGATAATTTGAAGGATAAAGTTTTGCGGTTTCTACAATATCAGTATTAAATATTCCAAATATACCGCCGAGATGGTTTGGGTTAAATAGAGGCGTTCCGTCTAAAGAAATTAATGTTTCATCAAAATTACCTCCACGTATATAAATTTGATTGCTTAAATCTTGTGTTATTGTAACACCGGGTAAAACCTGCACAGCCCTTAATGCATCAGGTTCCAAAAAAG
>BDSW01000234.1 GCA_002898175.1 bacterium BMS3Abin04 | reverse complement strand
CCAAGACAGGATAGCTTGGTTCTATTGTATATATTTAGGTGAATTTTTGTCGCAAATTTATACTTTATTTGCGACAGAACTAAGACGTATATATAATGGAAAGCATTGAATTACTTATTCCTGGAAAAATAAAGAAAGCGAGGGGGGGCTCGCTATTTTTCGTCGATGATTTTCTGCGTTTTGGTAACTCAAAAGCCATGGATATTTCATTTCTAACTATACCACCTGTTTCAGTTTGTCAGGCAAGTATTTAGCATATTAAAAAAAATTCTATCTTTGTTCATTATTTACCCTTGTTCACGTAACGTGAACAATAAATATTTATGAACAAATGAACGAAGAAGTTATCTATACGGCCATTGCCCAAGCACAAAAAGTTAGCGGAATCGCTGCCCAATGGAAACAGCATGGTCCCTTGGATGGCCGGTTGGTTTTTGATTTGGAAGGAAAAGAGATTGTATTTACTGTCAAAATAAAGAAAGAACTCAGACAGTACCATGTCCACGAATTGCTACAACTGCAACAACAATATGAAAACCTAATGGTCGTAGCGGAGAATATCTTCCCGAAAATAAAAGAAACTTTGAGGATCAACCGGATTGCTTACCTGGAAACCAATGGCAACCTCTTTTTGAAGACCAAAGGTATATACTATTTCATTGACACCCATAAAACCATCAAGAACACAAAGAACAAAACGAACAGGGCTTTCACCAAAGCAGGCCTGAAGGTTGTTTTCCATTTTTTGTTAGATAAGAACTTGATAAATAAAACACAAAGGGAAATTGCAAAAACCACCGGTGTAGCATTAGGGAATATTCCGTTGATAATCAACGGTATCAAGGAAACAGGCTATTTGCTTCCGTTAAACAACAAAGAATATGTTTGGGAAAACAGAAAGGAATTACTGGAAAGATGGATAGACAAATACACCACCGGATTACGCCCAAACCTGCACAAAGGAAATTACACCTTGAAAGGTGATTGGAACAAAATAAAATTAAACCGGGAGCTTACAGTTTGGGGCGGAGAACCAGCTGCAGATATACTCACAAATTATTTGCGCCCCGAAAAACTTACCTTATACACCAAAGAGAATAAACTGGATTTAATGAAAAAGTATCGTTTGGTACCTAAAAATGATGGGGAAATTGAAGTATTGGAAATGTTCTGGGAAAATGCAAAAGCAGAAAAAACAGCACCGCCATTACTCGTTTATGCTGATTTGATCCTGAAAGGAGGAAAACGTAATATTGAAACCGCACAAAAAATATTTAATGCGTACATTGAACCAAACTTATAAAGAACTGGCCATTCCATATTTCAAAGAGGTTTTTGATTGTGTGGATGAAATTATGACCCAACATAATATTTCGGTCTATCTGATCGGAGCAACCGCTATGGCTTTAGAGCATTTAAAACATGGAATAAAACCAGTACGTGGAACCAAAGATATTGATTTTGCCATCATGGTTTCATCAATGGAAGAGTATGGACAAATAAGTAACTCACTCATCCATAAAGGTTTTAAAAAAGTAAGAGCGCCCTGGACATTCTATTCTGAGAAATACCAAGCGGTGATTGATATTCTTCCTTTTGGAAATATAGAAAAGCACGATGCTGTGCAATTAAATGAGCACCATACGGATTTGCATATGCTTGGTTTTAAAGAAGTCCTTCAACAAGCAGTCCCGGTACGTATTGAAGAAAAAATTGCAAACATCCCGTCACTTCCGGGAATGGTTATTTTAAAACTGGTTGCTTGGAGTGACCGGCCTGAGGACAGGACAGACGATTTATCTGACATACTCAATATTATTGAGCATTATTTTGACATTGAATATAATGAGATTCTCCAAACTCATTTTGACATTCTCCTGGAAGAAGAAGATTTTGACACGTTAAAAGTAGGAGCAGAAATACTTGGGCGCAATGCCAGGCAATATTTAAAACAATCGGATACATTGTCAAACAGGATACTTGAAATCCTGCGTACCAACTTACAGGAAGTATCCGGATCAAAGATTGCACGGGCGTGGGCAGGACTACGTGGTTGGGGAATAGATTATGCCTTTTCAATCCTAAAGTCGCTTCAAAAAGGGCTTTCAAAATAAACAGCATAATGGAAAAATTGCTTTAATGCCGGATATTCCGAGCATGTTGTGCCAATAATTTAACCCAATCTTGACATCCTTTGTCCGCTTCACAAAAAGTCCGCAATATCCAGACCCTGTTTTCTTTGATCTTCGGTAGCGTTTTTTTCGAGGTAATCGGAAATAATGATGGGGAAGTCGAGTTCGAGGGCTTTTTGTTTCCACCGGTCGCGGGCACCGAGGTCAGGGAAGGCCACCACTTTGCGGTTGCGTAGGATATTGAGTTTGTCAGGTTTAAATTCGGTGAGGCTGCCGGTAGCGAGCCAGATATAATCGGGGAGTTTTGCCTGGGCAATGACAGCGGTTTTTTCGCTTTCCACAATGGCCACCGGTGCACCGGGAACCCCGGCTAGCAGATGTTCACCAAAGAGGCATTGTGAAAGGAGATAGCCTTCTTTGTAAAGGAGGCTGTGTGCCCAGGTGGTGGCGGGGAAAGGCTTTTTGATTCTTTTTCCTGTAAGGGGATCATATTTGATGAGTT
>BDSW01000233.1 GCA_002898175.1 bacterium BMS3Abin04 | reverse complement strand
CGGATGCTATGTATATTTGGGCAGCTTTAACGGCATATAATTTTGATTATACTTTTACAAAAAAGCAAGCCGTAAAATTTTTAGAAAAGGCTGCGGATAAAAAACATATTCCTTCACTAATTGAGTTAGGACTACTTTATAGCAAAGGCACCGGTGTTGAATTAAATAAAAAGAAAGCTGCATATTATTTTAATTTAGCCGCTTCACTTGGAAGTGTTGAAGCGGAAATCAGATTGTTAATGTTTAGAATACTGAATAATGATAAAACTCTGGACTTAAAAAGGGAAATCTCTTTATTAAAAAAATACAATAAAGCAGGTTCGGTTTTAGCCGAAACGGTTCTTGCATATTGTTATCAGTACGGAAAAGGTGTTAAGAAAAATGATGCGGAAGCTGTTCGGTTATATAAGAAAGCTTCTATGCGAGGTAGTCAAACAGCTTATAATTCACTTAAGAGGATGTATGATGATATTAGGCCTGACGATAAATTATTCAAAATTTATGATTGATAAAATTTGGTTTTAAGAATGTGTTTAAGCTATTAAAAAAAGCCTTTAATTTAATAGTAAAAAAGTTATATATTTAATTTTATAAGATAATTTATCATTTAATATTCCTCTTCTTGTTTCGATAGTTAACATTATAGTACAAAATCATTATTTATAGTTGTAAAATAAAGTGTTGATCTCAAGTTTTTTTAAAATTAACTGCAACTTGAAAAATTTAAAACTGTTTTTTATGCAAAGTACATCATCGGATAAAATAAAAACTAAAGCGCCTATCTTTATTATCTCTTTCTATTTCATTTTATACAGCGTTACAATGGCGCAACCAAAACCTTTGGATAGTTTGAAGTTTATTTTAAAGAGTAAAAATAATATCAAACGAATAAATGTTCTTAATGAAATTGCAGAAAACAGTATATACGGTAATAATAAAGAAATTTTGCATTATGCAAAAGAAGCGTTAGTCCTTTCTAGACAACTGCATTTTAGAAATGGAGAAGCGGAAGCGCTATATAATCTAAGTTATGGATATTATTTAAAAAATCAAATTGATTCGTCACTAATATTTATCAAAAAAGCGAGAGATTTATTTATACAAATAAATAATAAAAAAGGTATAGCAAGAACCTTTAACATATTCGGACTTATTTACTTAAAAAAAGGTGATATTAAAAAATCTCTCCATAATATTAATCAAGCTATAATATTATGTGATGAAATAAATGACCCTAGAGAAAAATCAAAATCTTTAAACTATCTGGGTTTAGTTTATTGGAAGCTGGCAGATTATGCAAATGCATTAGAAAACTTTTTACAGTCTCTTGAACTAAAAGAAAAGGTAAGTAGTGAAAATGAAATAGTACTTACTTTGAATAATATCAGCAAAATTTATTTTGAGCTAGAGAATTATAATAAATCAATAGATTATGCCAAAAAAGCCTTAACACTGGCAAGAAAATTATCGGATAATTACTCAGTTGGCAGAGCTCTAAACAACTTAGGCGCAGCATATTATGAAATGCGCGAATATGATTTAGCATTAAATTATTTAAATGAATCTCTGGATAAAAAAAAGAAAGAAAAAAATATAAAGGGAATCAGTTATACATTAAGTGATATCGGAGATTGTTATTTTGCACAGAAAAATTACAAGAACGCTTTAGAATATTATCAAAGATCTTTTGATATTAGGAAAAATATTCAAGATCTTTTTGGTAAAGCGTCAATTCTTATTAAAAAAGGTAAAGCGTCATTAAAGTTGGGCTTATTAAAAAGCGCTTTTGATGAAATCAATAAAGGTTTGATAATTGCGAAAAAAATAAGAGCTTCAAAGCTAATTAAAAATGCATATCTTAACTTATCGGAGTATTATGAAGTTAGGTATGACTTCAAGAATTCAATAAAATATTATAAACTATTTACTAAGGAAAAAGATAAAATTTACACCGTAGAAGCAAATAACAAGATTGCAGAGATGCAGGTAAAGTATTCGACCGTGAAAAAAGATAAGGAAAACGAGTTACTTAAGAAAAATAACAGAATTAAGACTTTATCACTTGAGCGCCAATCTAACATAATTAAATTTGTAATAGCTCTTGCTTTACTCATATTCCTTTTGGCATTTGTTATCTATGGTCGTTTTAGAAATAAGCAAAAGGCAAATAAATTACTTCTTGAAAAAAGTACTGAAATTGAATTAGCTAATAAAGAGCTGGAAGAGAAAAATAAACAAATTCTTAAACAGCAGGCAAAATTAGCTGTTGCTCTTAATGAATTAAAAAAGGAAGTGCTGGAAAGAAAAAAATATGCTCAAGAATTAATTAAAGCAAAAGAAAAAGCAGAAGAAGCGAACAAATTAAAGTCCGAATTTCTAGCCGGTGTTTCTCATGAAATAAGAACTCCCATAAACACAGTTCTAAGTTATGCTTCTTTGTTAAAAGAAGAACTTAAACTTGAAGGATGTTCAAAATTTGGTTCTTACTTTAACGCTATAGAAAACGGTAGTAATCGTTTAATAAGAACTATAGATTCTATATTAAATATGTCACAATTTCAATCGGGCGAATTTGAAGTATTTAAAGATAATATAGATATTCTTGAACAAGTAATTTTTCCTCTGCACGAGGAGATGAATACAACAGCAGGGAATAAAGGAATTAAACTGCTGATAAAAAAACAAACAGATGAAACAACTGTATGGGGTGACCAATATACTTTAATCCAATTGTTCTCAAATTTGGTTGATAATTCAATAAAATATACGGAAAAAGGTAAAATAGAAATAATAGTTGATGAGAAAAATAAACAATATCTTTCAGTTACAGTTAAAGATACCGGTATTGGTATTTCCCAAAAATTCATTCCCAACATTTTTGAACCTTTTAATCAAGAAGAAATGGGGTACAGCAGGAGCTTTGATGGTAACGGACTAGGTTTAGCATTAGTTAAAAAGTATGTAGAGGTTAACAAGGGCACAATTGAAGTTACTAGTGAAAAAGGGAAAGGGACGGACTTCATAGTTATTCTTCCGCGCAAAAAAATGAGCTAAATTTTAATAAATCATTTATATTTCTTTACACTAGTTGAACCACAAAATATTTTAACCTAATAACAGACTCATACCAGCCTAAATTTAGTTGGATATTTAACTGAATATGAAATCACCGGATACTAATTTAGTATAATTATTACTGTTGGTTACTCAACTTTATTTCTTAATAGTACTTTCTCCATTTTGAAAACCGGACAATCCCTCTCATTATATCAATATATTTATATTAAATCTTAAAACAAAATATCCGATAATAAATTTGTTATGCTGAATTTTGTCC
>BDSW01000232.1 GCA_002898175.1 bacterium BMS3Abin04 | reverse complement strand
TTTATTTTTGTTATGAGATTCATCAAATTGTAAAAATGAATTAATTAAGATGTTATAAATTTCACATAATATTATAAGGAAACTATTACTCTGAAGCGAACTTCTAAACCAAGTGTGCGTAAATCCATCGGTATTATATATTTTTTGGGAATAATAGGTCCGGGACTTGTTGTAATGTTAGCCGATACTGATGCGGGCAGTGTAATAACGGCAGCTCAGAGCGGAGCAGTTTGGGGATACAATTTATTACTTCTACAAATAATATTAGTTCCAATTTTATTTATAGTACAAGAACTTACAGTACGACTTGGTATAGTAACCGGCAAAGGTCACGGTGAACTTATCAAAGAAAAATTCGGACCTGTGTGGGCATGGATTTCAGTAGGTACATTGACTATTGCAAGTTTCGGTGCATTAATTACGGAATTTGCCGGAATCGGCGGTGTCGGATTAATATTTGGAATACCTCTTTGGGCTAGTGTTGGTGTTTCAATTATATTTTTAGCAGTAGTAGCTTTAACCGGTTCATATCGTTCTGTAGAAAAAATTGCAATATTAATAGGAAGTTTTGAACTCGCTTTTGTTCTCGTTGCAGTGTGGGCTCATCCTAATATTGATGTTATACTAACCGGGATGGCACAAATCCCTTGGAAAAATTCAGACTATCTTTATTTGGCTGCTGCAAATGTTGGTGCAGTGATTATGCCTTGGATGATTTTTTATCAGCAGTCTGCAATTGTAGATAAGAAACTTAAAATAAGCGATTTACACGCATCAAGGTGGGATACAATGATAGGTGCAATATTAACACAGATAATAATGGCTGCCGTATTGATTGCCGCTGCAGCCACAATTGGTACAAGTGATCCCGGAGTACCGTTAAATACCGTACAGCAATTAACAAAAGCTCTAACTCCATTTTTGGGGAATACTTTCGGCACTATAGCATTCTCTATGGGAATTATCGGCGCCGGAATGGTTGCTGCAATTGTGGTTTCACTTGCAATGGCTTGGGGTTTGGGTGAAGTTACCGGTTATAAACATTCACTTGAATATCGTCCCTTGGATGCACCTTGGTTTTACGCGATTTATGTGTTAGGGTTAGTTCTTGCCGGTCTATGGGTTATTTCAGGTACTAATTTGATTAATCTGAGTGTAGGTGTACAAATTATGAATGCCTTACTATTGCCTATTGTACTTGGTTTCTTATATGTATTAGCACTTAAAGTTCTGCCTGAAAAATATAAACTGAAAGGAATAAAAGCCGTATTTGTTGGTATAGTTATTTTGTTAACAAGCGGATTTGGTGTATTTGCTGTTCTTAATACACTATTGTAATATATATCTTCTGGATTAACAATATGATTGATTACTTATATCTTGCTATAATTGTATCCATTGTACTTTCGCAATCATAATTGTTCTTATAAATCTCACATTCCCTGCAATCAATATTCCCACAAATATTATTGCTGTGCTTATATGTCCAGCATGGATTTTTAATTTCGTGAAAGGCTTCACAATTTTCCCTATCTTTTTCCGAACAATTAATTATCAGCTGGCATGGAAGCATTGATAATATTGTAAGTACACCATTGATGCTTATTTTTCTCTTTTTTATATCTCTGCGAAAACGTTCTATTCGCCGAATGTCGTTTGCAGAATACAGTCTTTGATTCCCCGGAGATTTGTGAGGAATAATCAAACCTTCACGTTCATACATCCTCAATGTAGGAATAGATATACCTATCATCTTTGCTGCTGTACGTATTGGAAGAACTGCTTCTTCGTTCGTATAAAAATTATTTCCAGTAAAATTTATCACTTCTCTCATTATAAATCCTCTTTATCCTTTACTAATGATGATATTTATCGGAATAAATACACCGACTTTTAAACCCCAGTCAATTTTATTGACCGGAGTGAAGAGAAATAAAAATCCATTTCCTCCTTTAAATTTAAAATTCGGACCGTTTTGAAGGAAAATCTTTTTACTATCAAACATGTATTCTGCGGAAATGACTGCAGAGATTGGAAACTGCTTATCTAGTGGAAAAAACCAATATTCATTAAAAGTATAAATACTGTTTGTGAAAGGTGTATAACCGACCGAAAAATAACTGCGTTTATCAATGAGAGCGCCTATTTCACCATGAATTCTGACAAATTCCTTACGGTTGCCATCAAAGTCGTATATCACTAATGGATTAATACGGAATCCTGCAATTATCCTATATTTTTCGTTTTCCTGTGCTTTAGTATTAAATGCAATAAATAGAAACAGAATAACGGTAAACACAGGTTTAATTTTTGTTAAAGTCATAATATTTCCAATTGATTGCGTGTTCAATTACCGGATATCCCATTGTATCCATAATCTGCAGAATACTTCATATCTTTATTATTCCAGCCACATCTATTATAGAAATCATTCCACCATCCAACTCGTGAGCTGTTGAAATATTCTTGTTGATTTTCTGTAAAGACACTACTCATTTCTTCTCTTGCATTTAAGCTAATATCAATTATTTTATTTTGTATATCTTTAACTTTATTATGGTAAAGTTTTATCTTTGCAAATTCCGCATTATTGCTGTTTATGTAACGCTTAATTTCAATTTGTAACGTGCGCAGTTCTTCTAGCAGCGGAAAAATTTTTAGATCAAAATCTACTCGGTATTCATTTAATTCAACAACTTGATTTGCTGCCAATTTGTATTGTGATGGTAAGTTTGTATTCCACCAGTTCATACCGAAACCGTTATAATCATCATACATATATTCCTCTACAAAAGTTGTTTCTTTTTTTCTTTTCATGATAAGTTCTCCTATTTTTCTTAATTTGTTTCAGAGTTACGCTTGTTGTGAATTTATAGATATATTTTTACGTTACTCAACTTTATTGATTAGAGTGGGACATCAAATTATGATGTCCCAAGCAAAGATTTTACCAGCAGTTTCTGCCCATTCTTCCGTTCATCATGCGGTAGTCTCTATTATTTCCATAATCATAACTCATATTATCATAATCCCACCCGCAGCGGTCATAAAAGTTATCCCAATAACCTGTAGAAGAACTATTAAAATATTGTTTCTGAGTATCGGTCAATAGTGCGGACATATCTTTCCTCGCATCAATCCGAAGGTTATAAATTTGATTTTCAATATCTTGAATATTTTTTCTATATTCCGAAGATTTATCAGCATCATAATTTGAGCTGTTTCGCAAGTCTCTAAGTGCTATTCTTTGATTTCGAAGATTATTCTGTAACGGAACAATTTTTTGGTCGTATTCAGAACGTATTTTGTTCATTTCGTTCATTTGTTCAGAAGAATACGAATATTGACTTGGGACGTTATTGTTCCACCAGCCAATGTCATTATAATCACAGCTGCGATCCCAATATCCTTGCGCTTGTAATGATGTTATTATAAATAGTAAACTTAAAACGGTGATTATTGCTGCGGATAAATATTTCTTTTTGTTTAACATGACTTACTCCTTTTGTTAATTAATTAGTTTGTAATTTTACTTTAACTTTGTTTCACAATAAGGACAAACACTCCAGCTTGTTTTTACTATTTTACCACAAGTTGGGCAGTTATCTTTTAGTTTATAGTTGCATTCAGGGCATCTTATAAAAGCTGTTTCAATTTCTGCTTTACAATTAGGGCATTTCAGTTCCTTGTTTATACTTACAAAGTTATTTGCTAAAAATGATCCATTAGTGGTTTTACGAGATACATTATTTGCGGTTAGGCGGTAAATTAGCCATAGTATTACGGCAAATATTAAAATTGTAATAACCATGTTTCCCCAATGCCAGTAATTTCCGTATCCCAAATACCATCCGTCACAGCTCATTTAATTTTCCTCTTTTAATTGTGAAGTTGTCTTTTTACGTCGCTATGCAGAATGCATGCCAAGATTGAAATTGGATAAGAGAAATTTATTAATGTGCGTTTTTATTCAAAATATGAGGAAATTGTTTATAAAATTAACTTGGGAATTAATAAAGTTGAAATTGTGCTTAAAATAAGTATGAGCAATATTTTCTCAGTAATATGTCTTTTTGAAAAAAGAGTGCAATATTTTCTCACTGATATTCGAATCTTTTCTACCGCATTTAAAAAAGTGTTATTATAACAACAGTATCAACTCCCATTCGAGTTGTGGTTTA
>BDSW01000231.1 GCA_002898175.1 bacterium BMS3Abin04 | reverse complement strand
CAGAACTCCCGGTTTATCATAATGTTTTACTGCTAATTGATATTGTGCATCTGTTACGTTAGCTTTATTTACCCAGTGTGGTATAACTCCGCTTCTAATTGAATCCAAAATAACTCTAACTGTTTCTTCGGCTACAGCGTTTTGTGCCTGCTCTGTTGAAGCTCCGATATGATGAGTTACATAAACATTATCCAGTTCTTGTAGCGGTGAACTTACACTGCCGGTTTTACTTTCAGGTTCATCTGCAAAAACGTCTAGCCCGACTTTCAAGTTCTTTTCTTTTACAGCTTTTATTAATGCATTTTCGTCAACTACTTCTGCACGAGAAGTATTTATGAAAATTGCACCGTCTTTCACATAGCTGAACATTTCATCGTTAAATAAATTTTTTGTTTGAGGTGTAACCGGTAAATGCAATGAAATAACATCGGCAATTGGTAATATCTTATCAAACTCCGAAAAATCTTTGTATGCAACTCCCTCAATTCTAGTAATATCTTTCCCGTAGACGTTCATTCCCATTGCATTAGCTCTGATAGCAACATTTTTTCCAATGTTTCCCAAGCCGACTATTGCAATAGTTTTTCCGTATAAACCCTTTGCCTTGGAGTATTTTGCTTTATTCCAAACACTGTTTTTAAAATCTTTTACGTTGTCCGGAATTTTTCTATCAAGTGAAATCATTAACCCAATTGCTAACTCGGCAACTGCAATTGCGTTTTTACCGGGACAATTAGCGACATAGATACCTTTTTTATTTGCTGCAGAGAGATTGATGTTATTATAACCGGCTCCAGCTCTAACAATAAGATTTAACCTATTGGCGTTAGCAATAGCTGTTTCGTTTACTTTTGTAGATCTGACAACTAGGATGTCAATATTTTCGAGAGCTGCTTCTAAATCACTTTCCCCAAGCTTTGGTTCAAATATTACATCGAGACCATTATCTTCTAACTTTTTAATGTATTGCTCGGGTAGCTTATCTGCAATTAAAACTTTCATTTTGAACTCCTAAGAATTTATTTCAACATTGGGATTTTTATACCGAAATTTTTAGCATTATTAATTGCTCTATCATATCCTGCATCCGCATGTCTGGCAATACCAAGACCAGGATCATAAGTTAAAACTCTGTTAAGCCGTTCCCCGGCTTCTTTTGTACCATCGGCTACTATAACCATACCTGCATGAAGCGACTTCCCTATACCAACTCCACCGCCGTGATGGAAGGAAACCCATGTAGCACCGCCGATAGTATTGAGAATAGCGTTTAATATCGGCCAGTCCGCAATGGCATCGCTGCCGTCTTTCATTCCCTCGGTTTCTCTATAGGGCGAAGCTACCGAACCGCAATCCAAGTGGTCTCTACCTATAACAATGGGTGCTTTTACCTTTCCGGACGCAACTAAGTCGTTAAATATTTTGCCCATTTTTGCTCTGGCTCCATATCCTAACCAACAGATCCTTGCAGGTAAACCTTGAAAAGCAACTTTTTCTTGTGCTAATTTTATCCATCTTATCAAAGCTTTATCTTCCGGAAATGTTTCCATAACAGCCTTATCCGTTTCGTAAATATCATTTGGATCACCTGAAAGAGCTGCCCATCTAAACGGTCCTTTACCATCATTAAACAAAGGTCTGATATATTCCGGTACAAAACCCGGGAAATCAAAAGCATTTGCTACGCCATTCTCCTTAGCCTCACCTCTAATATTATTACCGTAATCAAAAGTAACAGCGCCGCGTTTTTGAAATTCCAACATAGTTTCTACATGCTTTATTATAGTTACCTTTGCTTGCTTTATATATTCTTCCGGATTTTCTTTACGAAGTTTAAGTGCATATTCAAAACTCATGCCCATAGGAACATAACCGTTTAATATATCGTGAGCGGAAGTCTGATCGGTTAAAACATCAGGAATAATTCCTCTTTCCAAAATTTCGGGAAGAACTTCTCCTGCATTCCCAACCAGCCCAACAGATAAAGCTTTCCCTTCCTCTTTGGCTTTTATAACCAACGATAAAGCTTCATCTAAATCTTTTGCTATTACATCAAGATATTTTGTATCAATCCTTTTTTGCAACCTCTTTATATCTACTTCAATGCCTAAAAATGCGGCTCCGTTCATAGTAGCAGCTAATGGTTGAGCTCCACCCATTCCGCCAATGCCGGAGGTTAATAAAAATTTACCTTTTAGGTCTCCATTAAAATGCTGCCGGGCACACTCGGCAAATGTTTCGTATGTCCCTTGCAAAATTCCTTGGGTCCCAATATAAATCCAACTTCCCGCAGTCATTTGTCCGTACATGGTTAAACCCATAGCTTCCAACTTTCTAAATTCATCCCAGTTTGCCCAATCAGGAACAAGCATTGCATTGGAGATAATTACACGTGGAGCGTTTTCGTGGGTCTTAAATATTGCTACCGGCTTTCCCGATTGAACAACAAGAGTTTCATCATTTTCTAATTCTTTAAGAGATCTAATAATTGCATGGTATGCATCCCAATTGCGTGCAGCTTTACCGGAACCGCCGTAAATTATTAGTTCTTCAGGATTCTCTGCAACATCGGGATCAAGATTATTCATCAGCATTCTCATTGCTGCTTCCTGCAACCACCCTTTACAGGAGATGTTAGTACCCCGAGGGGCTCTGATTTCTTTGTAAGTTTCCATTTTTAATCACTAAAATATTTTAATAATAAATTATTATATTGATTATACATGCTTTTGTAAAACCATCTCTTGAATATCCAACTTTCGTCCATTTTCTTTTTAAGGTACTTTACATTTTCTTTAAATTGGAGAACCAACTTGGTTTTTTCTTCTTTTGTTAATTTTACCGCTTCCTCTGTACTGTCCAATTTATCTATAATGGAATTAAAAGATTTTACATCCTTATAAAAACGCTCGTCTCCCTCCATTTGTTTAATTACTTGTTTACAGAAGCTTGAAATGACTTTCTTTTCGTTTTTATCGAATTCGAAACTATAGTTTTTAAATAATTTTTTCTTCATAACTAAAATTAAATTAAGATTGTTGAAGTGAAAGTAATTGTTCTCTTATTTTTTGAAACCCGGGTTTTATAACATCGTAAATGTAATAGAGTCTTTCATCATAATGAATAAAAGCAGATTTCATTGCATTAATATTGAGTTTTTCAATATCGTCAAAAGTTAAACCGAATTTTGTTGTAGCAATCTGATATTCTTTTGTTAGTGTAGTATCGCTCATAAGTCTATCGTCGGTATTTAAAAATACCCTGTATTTCTTTTTATAAAGCTTTATAAAAGGATGATTTTCCAGCTTATTTATTGCACCTGTGTGTACATTACTTAAAAGACAAATTTCTAACGACAATCTTTGATCAAGAATATATTGAGCAAGTTCACCCAGTGCAATAATATTTTTTTCTTTGTCAAATACCATGTCTTCAATAAGTCTGGTTGCATGACCTATTCTATGAGCGCCGCAGTATTGTATAGCCTGCCAAATTGATTCTTTCCCAAATGCTTCCCCGGCATGAATTGTAATATTGAAATTGGCTCTTTGTATAAAATAGAAAGCGTCTAAATGATCCTTCGGCGGATAGCCGCCTTCTTCCCCGGCTAAATCAAATCCTACAACTCCTTGATTTCTATAATTTACGGCAAGCTCAGCAATTTCAAGTGAGTTTTTCATGTTTCGCATACCACATAATATTAAACCGTACCCGACGCCAAAATTCTCTTTCCCTCTCTCAAGACCTTTCAGTACAGACGTGATAACTTCATCATAGTACAAACCTTCACTAAGATGAAGAGACGGTGCAAATCTGGTCTCGACGTAACAAACGCCATCTTTTTTCATGTCCTCCATCATTTCATAAGCCACTCTTTCAAGGCCTTCTTTTGTTTGCATAACAGCCGTTGTATGTTCAAATCCTTGTAAGTATTCTATTAGGTTTCCTTTATTTGCTCCTCTGTGAAACCATTCGGCTAACTCGGTAGGGTTGGATGTCGGTAGTTTTTTGTAATTGATTTTATCCGCTAACTCAATAATAGTTTCGGGTCTTAAACCACCGTCTAAATGGTCGTGCAGAAGAACTTTGGGTACATGTTTAATAATCTCTTGAATATTCAAATTAATCTCATTTTTTGAGAATAAAAATATTCTTTTAAATAAGTAAAAGCAATGTTAGGGGATATTAAGAAGAATAAAATACTTAAAAAATAATTTATGCTTGACTATACATCTATATTATGATTATTTTTAATAGCTTATTACAATTTTATAAAAAAATGGAGTATCAATGAAGCGTGTAATCATAATTTTAACTTTACTTTCTATGGTTTTCGGTTTTACAGCATTTGATTGTTCTTCCACTGAACTTACAAGTGCCAGACTTTATATTCAACAGAAAAACCTCAAAAAAGCAAAAGAATCTTTATTAAGAGAAATCAAGAAAAATCCAAAGAGTGATGAAGGTTATTATCTTTTAGGATTTGTGAACGGGGAAGAAGGCAATATTAGAGAAATGCTTAAGGATTTTGATAAATCGTTGAGTATAAGTAAAAAATTTGAAAAACAAATAGATGATTCCAAAAAATATCACTGGGGAAATTCATTCAATAGAGGAGTTGCTTATTTTAATAAGGGAGCTAAACAGGCCGACAAAGATAGTGCTAAAACAATTTTTATGACTGCAATAAAGAATTTTGAAAATGCAGTTGATATTGAACCTGATTCCTCAGCATCGTATAAAAATTTAGCATACGCCTATTTGAATGTAGGTATGACCGATAAAGCGATGACAACTGTTGAAAAGTTAAATAAACTTACTCATTCCGCAGATTCATACACTCTTTTAGGAGATTTATATGCTAGAAAAGGTCAAAAGTTAATGTCTGCATTTAAAACTGACGGTAATAAAGAAGATAGCATTAAAGCGATGAAAATTTTTGATAAGGAAGTTAAGTTATTAGAAGAGGGCAGAGAAAAATATCCTGACAATACCGATATCTTAATGGAGCTTTCAAATGCATATATTGCATCCAATAAAATTGAAGTTGCAAAGGAAGCATTTAAGACAGGTGTTGAAAAGGAACCGAATAATAAATATTATAGATACAATTACGGGTCTTTGTTGTTAAATGCCAAGGATTATGCGGGTGCTGTCGAACAATTGTCAAAGGCAGTAGAAATAGATTCTACTTATGAAAACGCTATTTACAATTTGGGCGTAACATATATCAAATGGGGTGCTGAAATAAGGGATAAGGCTGCAGAGGAAAATAAAGAAGATACTTCTTATAAGGAAAAATTCCAAAAGGCTCTTCCGTATATGGAAAAATATTTGGCGCTCCATCCTAAGGACCCAACTATTTTGGATTTGCTAGGAAGAATTTATGCCAATCTTGGGATGACCGATAAATCTAAAGCTGCGTTCGAAAAAGCTGATCAATTTAGAAAATAAAATAATTTTAAGTGTCTTAAAAACAAGTAAATGTTTTTAAGACACTTCCATTTAACATTAAATCGTAGATATGAATAACATGAACGATAAAAAACCGCAGCAAATAAATATTGAACTTGGCGAAAAGGAAGCTGAAGGGATATATTCTAATTTGGCAATAATAACTCATTCAATGGGTGAATTTATAATTGATTTTACTCGTGTAGTACCGGGTATTCAAAAAGCTAAAGTACATGCAAGAATTATTACTACTCCGCAACATGCAAAAATGTTGTTAAATGCTTTGCAAGATAATATTGATAAATACGAGAAAAGATTTTCTGAAATTAAAATCGATAATCAATTTTCTCCTCAATTTGGTCTTGCTAATATCGATAGTAAAGATAAAATAAATTAGTATTTTGTTTTCTTTGAACTATTCTTCTTATTTAAAAAGAAAAGCAAATAAAATTTATCACATTTTATTGAAATATTTATTTTGGAAAAATGCATAAATAAACTCTCCATTTTTATAGTTATAATTTTTCTTTCCGGTAGTCTATATTCTCAATCTCTATCATTGCAAAACTACACTGCAGATGATGGTCTTCCTCAGAATACTGTTTTTTCTATTGTTCAAGACTCCATTGGTTTTATTTGGATGGGAACAGAAGCCGGTGTTGCCAGATTTGATGGGAATAATTTTAAAATTTTTGGTCTTGAAGATGGTCTTGTCGGCACAGGAGTAAGAGCGCTCTTCTTAGACAAAGAAAATAATATTTGGATGGGAACTACCAGTGGAGTTTCAAAATATTCAAATAATAAATTTGTAAACTTTACAAAAGAAAACGGTTTACCGGATAACTATGTTTATTCAATTACGCAAGATACAAGCGGAGCAATTTGGTTTGCAACCAGGGCAAAAGGAATAAGCAAACTACAAGGTAATGTATTTACAAATTATAGCATAAAAAATGGACTGCCTTCAAATAAAACCAGAAGTATTTTGAGAGATAGTAAGGGGAATTTATGGATTGGCACCTGGGGACGCGGAATAGTTAAATATAACGGTCATAAATTTAAATCTTTTACAGCAAATAGCGGATTAGTAAACAATTACGTTATTTCCCTTTTCCAAGATTCCAAACAGAATATTTGGATTGGTACTAAAAAAGGAATTTCAAAATTTAAAGACGGGAAATTTACAAACTATACATCAAAAAAAGGTTTGCCTAGAGCCGAAGTGAGAACAATAGTTGAAGATATATACGGGAATATTTGGTTTGGACTTTATGGATCGGGTATAGTAAAATTTGACGGTCAAAAATTTAAGATATATAAAAAAAGAGGTTCAAAAAGATGGTTTGTGCAGTCTTCGTTTTTAGATAAACGCGGAGATATTTGGTTCGGAACATTTCTGGATGGTGTAAGTAGATTGCCAGCCGACTGGTTCGAAATTTATGACAAATCTGATGGCTTAGCAGATAATGCTGTTTTTGCAATTAGTGAAGGTGCGGACTATTCAATTTATTTCGGACACTATGGAGCCGGGATAACTGAACTTTCCAAAAATTCAATTAAATATATTACAACTAGTAATGGTTTAATTAGTAACAACACATCAGCAATCCTTTTTGATAATTACAAAAATCTTTGGGTTGGTACATTTAGCGGTTTAACACGTTTTCACGATAAGCAAGTAAATAATTTAACTATAAAAGAAGGGCTGTATAATAATAAGGTTATTTCGATTGAAGAAGACAGGAATAATAATATTTGGTTTGGCTGCGAAGGTGGAGTAAGTAAATTTGATAGATTAGAAAATAAAATAACTAATTCCTTTGATTCTACAATTAGTTTTGGTGATGGCTGGGTAAATGATATTTATGAAAGCAGGAACGGAGATTTATGGTTTGCTACAGAAACCAAAGGCGTTATTCAATATAATGGACGAAGGTTTACGTTTCTGAATACTGAAAAAGGTATGCCGACAAATGAGGTCTTTACTGTAACCCAGGATCAAATAGGTGATTTTTGGTTTGCTACAAATGGAATGGGGCTTGTTAAGTACGACGGTAAAAAGTTTACTGACTTTACCAAAAAGTCCGGGTTATCATCAAATGTTTGCTACTTTGCAGTTGAAGACAGAGGCATTCTCTATATAGGCACAACAAACGGTTTAACAATGTTCGATTACCTTAATTATGATAAAAAAGGAAAAGCTGCTTTCAGATATTATACTAAGTCGGATGGTTTACCATTTAAAGAATTCAATCAAGGATCCTACCTTAAAGATAGTAGAGGATATTTATGGTTCGGTACTCAAAAGGGTGCAATCAAAATTGATCCGAATAAAAAACCGCGAAAAACATCTCAACCTATTTTAATGCAAAGTGTAAAAATTTCCGACGGTAATAAAGAAGATGTATTTGGAAATATTTTTAACAAGGAATTAAAATATAATCAAAATAATATCACATTTGATTTCTTTACAATTGCATTTAATCAACCCGATAAAATTATTTACGAAATAAAACTGGACGGTATTGAGGATAAATGGTCCAAAACTCATGAGCATAAAGTTTCATACAGAGCTTTACCTCCCGGTAATTATTCTTTTGAAGTTAAAGTTCGTAATAGTGATGGTATGGAAAGCAATAACTATATATTAAGCACATTCACTATCAAACCACCATATTATTTAACATGGTGGTTTATTACTCTAACTGTTCTTTTTGTTTTACTGTTGATTTATAATATTTACTATTATAAAACCCAGCAGGTGCGAAAACGAAATATTGAATTAGGTAAAATGGTAAAAGAGAGGACAAAAGAATTAGAAGTGGAAAAGAATAAATCGGATGAATTACTACTTAATATATTACCGGCAACGTTAGTTGAAGAATTAAAGAAAGATGGTAAGGTTCGTCCAAGAGAATTTAAACACGTTTCAATTATTTTCACGGACTTTAAAGATTTTACTTACACAGCTTCAGTACTTCCGGCAGAGAGTTTGGTTGATGAATTAAATGATATTTTTAGGGAATTTGACGAAATTGTTGAAAATTATGGGCTTGAAAAGCTTAAAACTGTAGGGGATTCGTATATGGCCGCTTCCGGTTTACCTGAAGAAAATGAGAATCATGCCATAAGAGTTGTAAGCGCTGCCATAGAGATGAATAATCTTATCGCTAAAAGAAATGAAACTTCTGCTATAAAGTGGGAAATGAGGTTAGGAATTCATACAGGCAGTGTGATTGCCGGAGTTGTAGGAACCAAAAAATTTACTTACGATATTTGGGGTGATACTGTAAACATTGCAAGTAGAATGGAAAGCTCCGGAGAACCGGGTGAAGTTAATATTT
>BDSW01000230.1 GCA_002898175.1 bacterium BMS3Abin04 | reverse complement strand
ATACTTGTTCGATACTGAAGAAGCACTTATAAGAATTGATATGAGCGAATATATGGAAAAATATGCAGTATCAAGATTAGTTGGTGCGCCTCCCGGATACGTGGGATATGAAGAAGGCGGTCAATTAACGGAACGAGTAAGGAGGAAACCATATTCGGTAGTATTGTTCGATGAAATTGAAAAGGCTCATCCGGATGTTTTTAATATACTTCTTCAAGTACTTGATGACGGTGTTTTGACCGATAGCTTAGGAAGGAAAGTAGATTTCAAAAACTCAATAATTATCATGACCTCGAATGTTGGAACAAAACAAATTAGAGATACAGGCGGTTTTGGATTCGGCGGGGATGATACTCTTAACAGATATGAAAATCTTAAAAATACTGTTGAAGATGCAATGAAAAATCTTTTTAATCCTGAATTTCTAAACAGAATTGACGAAACAATTGTTTTTAGAAATCTCGATAAAGAAGACATTAAGAAAATCATTCAAATTGATATGAAAGAATTGATGGAAAATGTAAAAAATAATAAGATGGAAATTATTCTTGATGATTCTGCAACCGACTTCTTAGCCGACAAAGGTTTTGATCCGAAGTTTGGAGCGAGACCTTTAAAAAGAGCAATTCAAAAATATATTGAAGATCCGTTAGCGGAAGAATTACTCTTGCAACACTTCAAAGAAAAAGAACAAATTATTGTTAAACATAAAAAGAATAGTAAAGAATTATACTTTGTTTCCAAACCGATAAAAGAAGAGGAAACTAAAGAAGACCTTACAGAACCGGATAATACTAAAACCGAAACGATTGAATAGGAATTTATAGTATTATTATAAATAAGGATTTTAAATCAGCAAATTCTCTAATGAATTAAATTGAGTATTATTTTATGGGTCAAGAAAATAGTTTAGATATATTTTTACAAACAAATGCCCTTTTGGAAGGGCATTTTTTGTTGACCTCGGGCAAGCACAGCAACCAATATTTCCAATGTGCTAAAGTTCTTCAGTATCCCGGATATGCGGAATCTTTGTGCAATATTATTGCCGAACATTTCCAGTTATTTGAGATTGATACGGTTATAGCTCCCGCTATCGGCGGTATTGTTGTAGGACAAGAAGTTGCAAGACAATTAAACAAAAAATCTATCTTCGCCGAAAGAGTAGACGGACACTTAGTTTTACGAAGAGGCTTTGAAATTTCGGAAGGTGAAAAAGTTTTAGTCTGCGAAGATGTTGTTACAACCGGAGGTTCGGTTTTTGAAGTAATTGATATTGTAAAAGAATACGGCGGGGAAGTTGTCGGTGTTGGAATGATAGTAGACCGCAGTAACGGTAAGGTTAAATTCGGAGTTTCTCAAATCAGCACATTGGAAATGGAAGCGGTAACATACGAACCGGAAGATTGTCCTTTATGTAAAGATGGAATTCCGGTTGTTAAGCCAGGATCAAGGGAGATTGTTTAGTCAACCAATTACCACATCTCATTTTGACGTGTTTAAAGCAATCCAAAATAATTTGCACAAATCTCAATTTCTTTCTTCTTATATTTCTACAATAATTTTTTTTACATTTTAAAAACCAGTATCCCGAAACAAAGACATGGAACAAAAAAAAATATTTAGAACAGTTGAAACCATCGCTTCAAAAAGATTTAATTCTATTGAACAAATGCTTAAAGAGGTTTTACAGCAAGTTGTAGAAAACCAAAATATTCGCGTTACAGGAGGGCGGGTTTGGAAATTAGATCCGTCTAAGAAAGTTTATAAGCTCATTTTTCAAACCGGGAGTGTACATAAGATTACTTCAGAATTTGAACTATCTCTAAGTGATTATGAAATATTTAAAGAGATTTCAAAGGAAAGAACAATACTAGCCGATGAAACAAATCAAGAATTGAGAGAGAAAGGAATATTTAAATATTCAGCATCCGGTGTAGGACATAAACTAAATGTCGACGGTTATAAATACTATCAATTTTTACTTGCTGTTAATAGTGATAAAATAGATACCACTCTTAGATATTCATTAAATATTATTGCTACCGTTTTAACTTCAAAGATAAATGAATGGCAGCTATCCGATGCACGCAAAAGTTTAATTAAGGATATAGATAAAGCACGGGAAATTCAGAAAAGCATACTTCCTGAACACAAGCTTAGTTTTCATAACTACGAAGTATTCGGTGCTACGGTTCCGGCTCAAATAATAGGAGGTGATTTTTATGATTATGTTCTTATTGGCCGGGACGAAGAAAGAATAGGTATTGTTGTTGGCGATGCTGCTTCTAAAGGTTTTAGTGCGGCTGCCGAAGCAATGTATGTATCCGGCGCTGTTAGAATGGCTGCAACATTTCAACTTAAGATTTCACCCTTAATGAACAGAATTAATCAGCTGGTTAACAAAATATTTAGTGACGACAGATTTACTACTTTATTTTACGGTGAAATTTCTAATGATTCGAGGGGACTATTTTTATACGCTAATGCCGGACACAATCCGCCGATATTTGTCGATGCAAAAGATAAAGAAACAATATCTCTCAATCCTACAGGACCATTACTTGGTCCCGCACCAAATTCAAAGTATGAAACCGATAGTGTGAATTTTAATATTGGTGATATATTGGTTATTTATACAGACGGAATTGTAGAAGCCGCAGATTCTAATTATGAATTTTATGAAGAAGAAAGATTAAAAAAAGTTATTTTAAATAATTTGGATAAAAGTCCAAGTGATATGGTTTATTCAATATTCGATGATGTTACTAAATTTTCAACCGACGACAGTAAGTATCAAGACGATAAAACCGTTGTTGTGATTAAACGAGTGAAATAAATGGACTTAGCTGAAAAGATATTTAATGCCGGAGTTGTGGGAGCAGGCGGAGCAGGTTTTCCCGCACATGTTAAAGCAAAAGCAGAAGTTGAGTTTATGATTGCTAACGGAGCCGAATGCGAACCGCTGCTACATAAAGATTTTGAGTTAATGGTTCATTATGCAGAAGAAATTGTTACTGGTATGAATTTGATGATTGAAAATACAAAAGCGAAAAAAGGATTTTTCGGTATAAAATCTAAAAATACGCTTGCTATTAGTGCCGTGGAAAAAGTTTTCTTAAACGGACGGATTGAATTATGTCAACTTGGAGATTTTTATCCTTCCGGTGACGAGTATGAATTAGTTTACGAAGCTACTAAACGTTTAATACCTCCGCACGGTATTCCACTCGATGTTGGAGCCGTTGTAAATAATGTTGAAACACTTTACAATATTTCAAATGCTGCTAAGGATATCCCGGTAACGGAAAAATTTGTATGTATTACAGGTAAAGTAAAAACTCCGTCAACATTTTTTGCTCCGATTGGAACGACTTACGGTGAACTGCTTGAACATTGCGGCGGTACTGCAATCTCAGATTACGGTATCTTTGTTGGCGGTGTGATGATGGGTAGGCTTACATTCGACCTCAACGAAGTTGTTACAAAAACAACAACCGGTTTAATCATTCTTCCTAAAGATCATTATTTAATTAAAAGAATGAATAGAACTATTGACAGCATGAACAGAATCGGAAGGTCTGCATGCGATCAATGCAGTTATTGCACGGAATTTTGCCCTCGCTATTTACTCGGTTATGATGTTCAACCGCATAAAGTAATGCGCTCTTTAGAGTTTAGCCAAACCGGTGAAGCTGTATGGAACCAATATGCGGATTTATGCTGTTTATGCGGACTTTGTTCGTTATATGCTTGTCCAGAGGACTTGTACCCAAGAGAAGCTTGCGATCAAAGTAAGAGTGAGTTAAAAAATAAAGGGATAACATACAACCAAGTTAAACCGGTTAAAGTGCACCCCATAAAAGAGGGAAGAAGAGTTCCTCTTAAACAGTTAATGAAAAAATTGGATCTTACTAAATTTAATGTAGCAACACCGTTTAATAATAATTCTCCTAACCCGGATAATGTAAAAATAATGCTAAAGCAGCATGTTGGTGTACCGGCAGCCCCTGTGGTGGATGTTGGTGATGTTGTTAAAAAGGGGAGCTTAATAGGTAAAGTTGATCCGGCTAATCTAGGAGCGAATATTCACTCATCAATAAGCGGGAAAGTAACTGAAATTAATAGTGAATATATTTTAATCGAGTGATAGTTTGGAAATATTTATAAAGGAATTGAAATGCAAAAAAACTCATTAGGTTTGGTAGAACTGACCAGCATTGCAGCGGGAATGCAGGCAGCGGATATGATGCTTAAGACTTCGGAGGTTGAGTTAATTTTATCCCGGACAATTTGTTCCGGTAAATATATGGTTTTGGTCGGTGGTGATGTAGCCGAAGTCCAGACAGCTGTTGACGCTGTAACCAATTCACTGGATTTTGCAATTATCGATACATTCGTTATCCCAAATGTTCATGAAGATATTTTCCCGGCAATTTCAGGACATTCAAAAGTAGAAGAATTAGAATCACTTGGTATTATAGAGTCTTTCTCTGTAGCTTCTTTAATTGAAGGTGCTGATGCGGCGGTTAAAGCAGCAAATGTTCATCTAATTGAAATTCGTCTTGCTATGGCATTAGGCGGGAAAGCTTTTTGTACTTTAACAGGTGAAGTTGCAGCCGTTTCCAGCGCTGTTGAATCCGGAGCACGAGTAATTGCCGATAAAGGATTGTTAGTTAATAAAGTTGTTATTGCTCAACCAAGGAAAGAATTATTAAGTGATATGATATGATAAATTATGAATGAAGGATTATGAATTATGATTTGTGATTGAAGAATGATTATTGATAATTTTGTGGACTTACTGTTGAAAAACAATTGAAGAAAAATAGAATAGCAAAACAAAATTATAAAATCAATAGTTGTTTTCAATATTAATAAATCAACAATTATAAACTTAATATCGGGGGTGTTCTGTCATAATTGTCAAACTTATACCTTGAATTTTTCAGCAAATCCTAAATATATTTATTAGACTGACATCGGCGAACTTGAATTCAACGGTTACTAATCTGGTTTCGTCATTTCAAAAGATATTCCATCTTATTAAAATCATTCTATTTTAATATTTGATTACATAGTATCTTTTATCTACTATACATTTTAAATTGTAAAATGGTGGTAAAATAGATAAGTATATATTTAAAAAAAGAGCATAGTTCTGTAAGTTATTATAAGTTGTACATTCAATAGCAAGGTACTAATATGGATTTTATAACGTTTATAATGATTGTTGTGTTGTATTGGTTCAACGGAAAAAGGAATTTCTTTTTGTTTAATAAAGGTAGATATTTAAGAAGCATATCCAGCCTCGAATCTGTTCTTTCTAGCATTGGTTAACTTTATATTTCTTTCATTTAATCTTTAATCTACTCTATCAAATAAAAAATCTTCAGAAGTTAAGTAAAATAAAGAACTATGAAGTCTTTTACTGTTATAAAAATCGACAAAAGAAGCTAACTGTTCACGAGCGTCATCAAGGTTTATCAACGATGTTTTTATCAAACATTCTTCGTGTAAAGTCCTATGATATCTTTCGATTTTACCATTACTTTGTGGATATGCAACCGATGTTCTGATATGCTGCAATCCAACTAACTTCAGATATTCATTTCCCAAAGTGGTTTTCGGAATTAGTCGGCAGTTAACAAATGGAGTTTGTTTCCGATAAATTGTCCTATTTCATTTTTCATATTTCCCGAGTTTTCAAAAAAGCCCAATACAGCATCACGAAATTCCTTGAACTTTTCATAATAATGATTATTGATTACTTCTCTCCTCAATAACTTCCATAACCTCTCGATAAGATTTAGATTTGGTGAATATGGGGGTAAAAATATCATTTCTATTCTTGAATTGGACGTATATTCTTTTACTTTTTTGTTCTTATAAGACTTAGCGTTATCTACCACTATGTATATTTTTTTTTCTCTGTAATGGTCTTCTATTTCTTTGAAAAATTCTATTGTTGTTTCTGCGTTTATTCTTTCAGATTCATGTACTAAAATTTCTTGTGTTGAGGGATTATATATTCCATTTATGTTAATTCTGCTACGTCCGGTATTGCTTTTTACTTGTTTTTCCTTCCCTTTCTTAACCCATACTCTACTTGTCGTTGTGTTATGTTGGGGATGTACTCCGTCCATGAAAGTTATAACTTCATCTTCTTTTAACTCTTTTTCTAACGTTTCGTATTTTTCTTTGAACTTTTTCTGGCTGACTGGGTCATACTTCGAAGGAATTAATGTTGTCTGCTTATATACTAATCCTATATTGTGCAGTAAATTCAACATCCCGCTTATGCTGTATTCTTTCTTGAATTTTTCTCTTACAAAGGCAATGGCTTGCTTTGAGTTGATTACAAAGTTATTCTCTATAAATGAAACTAATATTTTCTCTTCTTCTTTTGAGAGTTTCCCAGAATATGCCTTGTAGGAAGCTTTGAATCAAGTACTTATATCTTTCCTTGTATTAAAGCTTTTTTGCCATCTTGTTACTGTATCTTTATCTATTAACAATATTTCACTTATTTCTGTAGAACTATAACTTTTACTCATCAACAATATTGCCTTTATCCTATCTCTACTTTTGCCATCTCGCAATGTTCGATGAAGTTTTTTAATGCTAATATTTCTTTTTCTGTTATCAAAAATTCCATGTACAATATTAATACTTTTTTTACTTTTTAAATAGCACTTTTTTCGTAAACCTTTAAAGGATTAGTATAATTATGTTTGGTGGATAATCTCTTTAACCGATATTTTCTTTTGAATCAGTAAGGGGCAGTTGCATTTTGGATTGCTTTCATTTTTTTATATAAGTTATTGAATCGGTAATTTAATAATTGCAGCATATAGTGATTAATTCACGTTTTGAACTAAAATAGTACTTTTTGCTTTAAGCACCAGATTGACCATTTCACAAGCAGAACAAATCTATTTACACATAAACTAATACAGATATACATCTATTGATTTCACATTATCGTTTGTAAACCGCAATACTTCCAACGTGGAAATTACAGATAAATAATTTATTACCATCTATAGTTGCATCAATTGGGTAGTTTAAATTTTTAGTCAACTCTTCTATTTTATTCCCGTTCCAATCGTAAATAATAACACGGTTATTACCGGAATCTGTAACAATAATTTTGTTTTCGTCTGCATCAATTCCTGTGGCCACTTTTATTTTGTCTCTCTCTCCGATTGCTTTAATAAATTTTCCTTTTACGCTGAAAATCTGCACTCTGTTATTATATGCGTCGGCAACAACAATTTTATCTTTAACAATTTTAACATCCGTAGGATAAAATAATTCGCCTGCATTATGACCTTTTTTGCCGAAAGTAAACGTTTTGGATTTTGTTTTAAAAATTATTCTGTGGTTATAAAAATCAGCAATTGCAATCAACGAATCGTTCACATCAATTCCGCCGGGTGCATCAGGTTTTATACTTAGGTTTAGCGGTAATACTTTTCCGTTGCTAATTACTTTTATAGAATCGCTCAAATATTCCGGGACAAAGACTTTACCTTCGAATAACGAAATATGCATTGGTCGTTTAAAGTCTTTGTATCTTTTAGATATTTTCCCTTTTTCATTTATTAACACAATTTCGTTGTTCTTTGAGTCGGAAACCCAGATACCGTTTTCTCCAACTGCCGTACTAATCGGATTCATACCGGCTAATTTTATCTCTTTGTAGTATTCATATCTTTTATTTTGACTGCAGCCGGAGAGCAGCAACAGACTCAATAATATAACAGCGGTTTTTTTCATTTTTTAGCTTCTCCGTTAGAAAAAGGTTTATCGGAAAAATAAATTTTCTTTGCTTGAAAACCTGCATCGGAAACTATTTCTTTTAATTTGTCTTCGCTCGGTTTATTTAGTTTTGAGAAACCAAACGTTACAAAACCTTTTTGGATATTGATATAAAGATTGTCTAAATCTTTAATATCGTTTCGTAATTTTTTCTCCAATCCGTAAGCGCAAAACGGGCAGGCTAATCCGTCAACTTCCAGTTTGATATATTCTTTGTTTCCTTTTTTCTCTTGAGCTTGAAGCTGAATATTTGAGAAACTAAAAACTAATATTATTAAAAACAACACGGTTTTAAGATATTTATTCCGTTCCATTTTATTATCCTTTATTTATGTTTATTAAATATGCATTTCAATTGAAACTTTAAAATTCGTTTCCGGCTTAATTATATAACCGCTTTTGCCGATACCGAACTCCACACCGGTTCGCAATGCATAATTACGATAAGTAAACATCAGCGTTGGAGCAACAGCCCAAGAATTACCGCTTGAGTTATCAATAAGAACATTACTAGACTTTGAAGAAAACTGATGCTTACCTATAAACTCAAGAAAAATAACTAAATCGGGTTTGTAATAACTTAGTTTCGTAACTCTGTATCCTAATGTAAGATCATAATTAATTGCATCGCCCGGTTTTAATATTTCGTTTGTTATTTTACCAACATAAACAGCGCTTGCAAACCAATACCAATCAACTGCTTCGCGCCCGGCGGCAAACCCGATATTTACAATATTTGGTTTGTTATTCTCTTTAGAAAACTTATAACCGCCGAGAGCCGCGAATTGAAGCATTGCTCCACGGCTGAACTTTGTGTAGAAACGGTATTTCCCTTTGAGTTTAATTCCGTTGTAATTATAGCTGTTCGCTTCATTATTGAAAAATAAATCCGTTCCTATTGTAAAATTTGCCATAAGTCCGTATTCAAGGTTAAATTCGTTTTCAACAAATCCGGAACCACTCTGAAATGTAATTCCCGGAGCAAATCCTCCTTTAAAAAGTACGTGAGGTCCGTTACCGTAAATCGGTTCGTGTGCATAATTCTGCACGACACCAAATAAAAATATTACGCTGAATACTAGAAAATATTTTTTAATTCCAAACATTTTATATCACCTCGAAGCCAATATTATTGATAATTTAATTTATTTTACTTCCGGATATTTTTTGCCCTTCAAAATTTACAAGTACAATATTACTCTTATAGTTTACAGAACTGATTATTATTCCGGGATATTGAGATAATGCTCGGTAAATCCTACCGGCGCAGCCGCTGCAAGTTATGTTTTTGATTTCTATTTCTATCGTTGTCATTTGTTTATTTTTATTTACTACTATGTCAGTCATTTGGTTTTTGTACAATTTGTATCCAAAAATTTCGCCAAAACCGAGCATTTTTGTTTACTTTGTTCCCCGGCTTGAAAGTCGGGGTTAATAATATTCTATTCAAACAGTCCTTCCTTAGTACATAAAGTCGGGAAAAGAAAGATATATGAAACTTCTCTTATAATTGACGGTTTGCTTTTCGCTATGAAGCGTTCCTTGCTTATTTTAAACATGTCATAAAATTTTTACATAGAGATCGGAA
>BDSW01000229.1 GCA_002898175.1 bacterium BMS3Abin04 | reverse complement strand
AGTAATACTCTACTGATTTCTTCCAATTTATATCCATCATTGAGCATTAAGATTGTTTTTATTTTATCTCTGTTTCGTCCATCTTTTACTTGTCGATGAAGTTGCTTTAGACGCGTCTTTTCTTCTTCTGTTATTTTTAAGTGCATTTACTAAACTAATAAATTCCACTATCTTTAAATAGCTCTTTTTTCCGAAAACCAATTAATTGTTAGTATAAATTCTAGAAAATCTAAAATTATGTTGACTTACTGACTGAATTAACGTAAATTTAGTCAGTAAACTGACTGAATTAACATAAATGATCAAAAGATACATTAAAAACCAATTATTAAAGAAACTGAAACCGGGTAAAGTACTTGTATTAACCGGTGCAAGGAGAGTGGGAAAAACCTTCTTGTTGCAGGAAATAAGCAAGGAATTGGACCAAGATTACTTGTTTTTAACTGGAGAAGATTTTGCTGTTCAGGATATATTGGAGAGAAGGAGTATACAAAATTATAAAAATTTCTTAGGAAGCAGAAAAATACTTATAATTGATGAAGCACAGAAGATTCCTGATATTGGTCCGATTTTGAAATTAATGATAGACTCAATTAAAGATCTTAAAATTATAATTACTGGTTCTTCAGCCTTTGATATTACAAATTTTACGGGAGAACCTTTAACGGGTAGACAAACAACATTTTCCTTGTTTCCTATCTCAGAGCTGGAATTAAAGAATAGTGAAACGGAAACAGAAAGATTAGATAATTTAAGTCAAAGATTAATTTACGGCAATTATCCCGAAGTGTTAAATATTCAAAATTCAGATGAAAAATCGGAATACTTGAATGAAATAGTTAATTCCTATTTATTAAAAGATATATTAACATTAGACAAAGTAAAAAACCCTTCAAAAATTTTTAACTTGCTACGGTTGATCTCTTTTCAAATTGGTAAAGAGGTTTCTTATGATGAACTTGGTAAACAGTTATCGATAAGTAAAAATACTGTAGAAAGATACTTAGATTTGCTTTCGAAAGTATTTGTGCTCTATAAAGTAGAAGGATTTAGTCGGAATTTACGAAAGGAAATAACAAAAAAATCTAAATGGTATTTTTTTGATAATGGAATACGGAATGTTGTTATTGCTAATTTTACTAATATAAAGGGAAGAAATGATGTTGGACAGCTTTGGGAAAATTATATTATCAGTGAGAGAATAAAATTTCAAAGTTATAAAAAGATGATTGTAAATAATTTTTTTTGGCGCACTTATGATCAACAAGAAATAGATTTTGTTGAGGAAAGGGAAGGTAAGCTGTTTGCATACGAAATTAAATGGCAGGATTTAAGAGTAAAACTACCTAAAGCTTGGGGAAAATCTTATAAAAATTCAGAATTTTCGGTAATTAATAATCAAAATTATTTAAATTTTGTTACTTAGTTATGTAATTGCTTGAAAATCCGGGTTTGTTTTTGTTCATAATTTTGGCATAGAAAAAATATTACATGTTAAGTAAAAGTTAATTTTGAAGGTGAGAATGTAAGTTAAAAAACAATTTAAAAGGATACTACTTTTAATAACAATCTTTGTTAAAATTTTGAACTTCTTTTCTTTTCAGGTTTCCACAAATATTTTTCCAGATTAACACATCCGTCCTCTGTAAACTCAACTCCTTCCGAGCGTAATAAATCTTCCATTAATTTTGGTCCGGCAAAATGAGTTTTTCCGGATAAAGCGCCGAATCGGTTAACAACTCGATGACAAGGAAGATTGGAATGCTTTGCAGAATTCAAAGCCCAGCCGACTGTTCTTGCCGCCGATTTAATTCCGCATACCTCAGCTATTGAGCCGTAAGTTGTAACTTTCCCGTATGGAATTTTAGCAACTACTTTATAAACTTTGTCGAAAAAATCATTCTTCTTTTGTGAATTTTCCTTGCTCATTTATCTAAAACTTTTCCGTCTTTCATTTCTAAAACTCTATCGGCAATTTTAACCAGACCCGGATTATGGGTAACTATCAAAAAGGTAGCACCTTTTTCTTCTTTTAGTTTAATGAAAAGTTCGTTCAAAATTTCGCTGTTTCTGGAATCCAAATTACCTGTCGGTTCATCGGCAAAGATAATATCGGGATTATTAATAATTGCCCGTGCAACAGCAACTCTCTGCTGCTCGCCGCCGGAAAGTTCAGCCGGTTTGTGATTGATTCTATCTTCAAGTCCTACAGATGTCAGCAGCTCGTTTGCATCTTTAAGTGCATCTTTTTTTGAAGTACCACTAATCATTTTTACAATGGCAACATTTTCGGCTGCAGTAAACTCGGGAAGTAAATGATGGAATTGAAAAATAAATCCTATATGCTTATTGCGAAAATCGGATAGTTTTTCATCGGATATATTTACAATATCTTTCCCGCTTAAAATAATTTCTCCAGAATCAATTGTATCTAAGCCGCTTAGAACGTGCAAAAGAGTACTTTTGCCCGCACCGGAAGCTCCGACTATAATTGTAATCTTATTTTTTTCAATTTCGAGGGATATATCTTTAAGAATTTCCAGACTTTTTTCCCCGTTCTTTTTGTAACTCTTGAAAATATTTTTTCCGGTTAATATCATAAATTTTACCAAATTAAGTTTAAACTAATAAAATTATTCCCACCTTATTGCATCAC
>BDSW01000228.1 GCA_002898175.1 bacterium BMS3Abin04 | reverse complement strand
ACAAACTTTATCTTGATAATAGTTCAAACTTATTTTCTATTTTCGGTTCTCAAATTCCTTCTCCATTATTAGAAAGCAGAAATGTTTCCCGGTTGCCGTTTTACCACAGACTTGATATCGGTCTGTCAAAGAAGTTTGATATTAGCAAATTTAAAATTTACTTGGATTTCAGCATCATAAATCTTTATAATAGAAAAAATATATTCTATTTTGATAGAGAAAATGGAAAAAGAATAAATATGATTCCTTTTCTGCCGACTGCAACAATTAAAGTAGAACTATGATAAATAAATTAAAATATATTTTGATATTCATTTATTTAATACTTGTTGTATCTTGTGATGATACGGTTTCATTTAAAGCTCCGCTGGATAAAGAATATGTGATGTATTCTATAGTTAACGGTGAAAGTAACTCCCAAGCTGTGTTTTTGGGAAAAAGTTATGACGTAAGTGGATTCAACCCCTTCTCAAACACTAGTGATCAGTCTATAGGTGATGCTGAAGTAAGCTTTATTATTAATGGTGAAAGATATTTATTCCAAGATACATTGAGCAATCAATTCAATAATGAACGTTTCTCAGGACCAATGCATTTTTACGTAAATCATAAATTACCTGATTTAACAATCAGTACAATTAAGTTAAATGCCAGACTTAAAAATGGAAAGGAATTAAATGCTGTTATTAATGTCCCTTATTTTAGTCTGTTTGTTTTTGAGCAAGCAGAAATTGGTATATTCAAAAAGATGGAAAAGAACTATATTTTAATCAAATGGAAGGTTAAGGGAGCAACGACAGAGATATCCTTCTTACCAAGATTAATTATTAAATATGAATATAATAATGGAAAAGAACGTAAGGAAATGATTAAAGTAGTTCCAAAGAATTATATACTACAAGGAAACTATCTTCCTGTATTTCCACAAGCATCAAAAGAGGAACTGATTTTGTATCAAAAAAGTGCAGTCGACAGGGCGTTTGCAGAAATATCTATAGCGGATACAAATAAAAGTCACTACACAATTAAAGGTGGAGCATTCGAAGTTTATATTTTAGATATTAATTTAAATCAATATTATTCATCCATTAATACTTTCGAAGATGGTTTTACAGTTAAACTATATGAACCGATCGTTTCTAATATTAATGGCGGACTTGGTCTTTTTGGAGCGTACTTAAAAAGGGATATTCCGGTTATCTTAGATAAAAAGTATATAGAGTCGTTCGGTTACAAATCCGTGGAGTAAAATATAACTAAAAGCTTCTTAGCTTTAGGTTTCAACCTTGCTTAAAATACTGTCTAACTTTCTCTTTAATTTATCTTTGCAAGGCGTTGCCTGCTTATAAATGAGCTCGGCTTTCATGAAATCATGAACTCTAATTCCATTAATATTTGTTCTAATTAAAATATCCGGTTTGGAAAATTTTAGTTTCCCCGCAATTATAGATTTCTGCATTATTTGATAAGTAGAAAATAATAATTCATGTGCAGAAGGAATCATATCTTCCATTTTCGATTTTGGAGCTGTAACATCAATAGCAACAGTAATGTCGGTTTCTTTTTGAATGATATCATACGGAAGGGGATTAACCATTCCACCGTCAATCAATAGTCTTTTATTTAATCTTACGGGCATGAACAAACCGGGAATTGAATAGCTGGCTTTAATAGCCGGAAGCAATTTCCCGCTCTCTAATATTACTTGATCTTTATTCCAATAATCCGTAGCTACAATTTTCATTGGGATTTTCAGATCCTCAAAATTCTCAACCTTCAATTTATCATTAATAAAGTTGATAAACTTGTCACCTTTAATAATACCGCCTGGTTTAATCAAACTGGGATCGATAAAATCCAAGAGTTTTATAAGATCGGAACGACGGTGAATTTCCCAAAATTTCGAATTCTTTTGAAAAACCACTTCATCAACTATTTCTCTTAATTCTTTAGCCGTTAAACCCGTAGCAAAAGCAGAACCAATCACTGCTCCAACGCTACAACCGCTTATAATTGTTGGTTGTAGTCCCATCTCTTCAAAAACTTCCAGGATAAGAATGTGTGCCAATCCTCTGGCGCCGCCTGAACCAAGTGCTAATCCGATATTCATTTATTATGCGGTTCTTTTTCGTTTGGTTGAATAAGTGAATCTAGATCTTCTGCTTTAGCTTTCTTTAATGCTTTCTGCTCAGACCTGTATTTTATTTTCAATCTAAAAATATAGTAAAGTGTTAGAAAAACAAATAGGTGAAATAATATGAGAATAATACCGCTGACAATTATCATTATCCATCGGTATGAAAATTCAGACCCGGTTTCAATCCAAACATCTTTTAATGCTAAATAATCTAAGAATAACCAAGTTAATGAAAGTATTCCGATTATGAAGGTTATTAAACCTGTGTTTTTAAGTTTCTGTATTAACTTTTCCATAGAAATATTTTATTAAAAAATAAGTCATAATCTACTATAACTTTTCCTAACTTAAAACTTGATAAATTTATTTTTTTATTTGATAAACCGAATCGATTACCGTTCCGTCAACCCATTTGATAACAGCAATTACTTTTTCCTTGTTTAGTTTTGGCTTTGCGGGTTTTCCGCCGCAAATGGAATTTACTTCTTCGTAAATATCTTCAATAGTGCGAATTGGTAACGAAGATACTTTTGTTGCTTTTAATAAATCTTTTCTCCTGGGATTTATGGCAATTCCTCTTTCGGTCACTATTACGTCAATTAGTTCGCCGGGTCCGACGAGTGTAGTAACTTCATCAACAACTACAGGTATCCGATCTCTGAAAGAGGGAATAGCTAAGATAGTTGTTTTGCCGAATAATGCATTCTGCCATCCGCCTATTCCGTGTAAAAGATAACCGTCGGAGTGGGTTACAACATTTGCATTAAAATTTATATCGACTTCTGTGGCACCAAGAACAGCTGCGTCTACAAGGGAGGCAAAATTTCCTTTCCCGTGATAATTATAGCTTGTAAACGGACTGGTATTTAAATGATTAGGATTTTCACGCATAGATCGAACTCCTTCCAAATCAAAAGTTTGTCCGTCAAGAATATAATCCGTTAAACCTTCTTCCAGCATTTCTACTAAATACTTCGTACTGCCGCCTCTAATAAATCTGGCTTTAACACCTTTTTTCTTCATCTGCTCTCTTAAATAAACTGCGAATGCCAAATTAATTCCTCCGGCACCGGCTTGGAATGAAAATCCTTCTTTCATAATTCCTGCATCCTCGAAAAATTGAGCAATATATTCGGCAATTAATAATCTGTCGGGACTTTTCGTTACTTGTGTTGTGCAGGAGACAATTTTGCTCGGATCACCCAAAGAGTCAACTTCTACAACATAGTCTACGTTGTTCCCTTGTATCTGCCACGGAGTGCAGGGGAAGGGAACTAAGTTATCGGTCGCAACTATTACATTATCGGCATAAATTGAATCGGCTAATGCAAATCCAAGCAGTCCGCATGCAGTCGGTCCACGGTCTCCTGTAGCATTCCCAAACGGATCGGCTGTAGGAGCAGCAATTACCGCAATATCAATATGAACTTCACCGTCTTGAATTGCCTGCCATCTACCACCATGCGAACGGAGAATACCCAAACCTTTCATTTTCCCTTCGGAAGTATATCGTCCCAGTGGACCGTTCATACTTCCTTCAATGTGGTGAATAGTACCGTCATCCAAATATTTAATTAAATGTTCATGAACCGGGAAAGAGGCACTGGGAAACCACCGGATGTTTTTAATTCCCATCGATTTTATTGTATCGAAGAGCATATTTGTAAGAACATCGCCGTTTCTTAAATGATGATGGGTAGAAATTGTCATTCCGTCTTTTAGTCCGGCTTTTTTTAATGCTTCTTTCAAATTTTTAACGACTTTGCTCCCGTCTTCCGGATAATCGGCGCATGAACGGATTGGAGGTGCGTGTTTTTTGCCCTTTGGTTTATATTTTCCAACACCTTTATATGGGACTTGTTTTTTCCCGTTTACAAAGTCAGGTACTAATCGTCCGGCGGCATTTTCTATCAGTTTCATATTATAAGATTGTTTTATTGCTAAATTGTTGTATTGCTTTATTGTTAAAATTATACTTTAAGCTTTTCGTTTGTAAAAATTACTGTCATTGGTCAATAGTCATTGGTCAGTAGTTGTCAGTTAATAAGTAATTGCAAAAATCTAATTCTTTTTTCCGATTGAGTTTATATAAACATTTAATTTTTTGCCTAAAAGGGTAACTTTTTTATTTAATTCTAAATATGCATCATCATTTATTAAATTTCTTTGATGAGCCTTTTTAAGCCAAGTAACAGTTTCCCAAAGTTAACCGTGAGAATAATAGCAAAACAATTTGTTTCCTTTATACGAAAATCTTCCATATCCTTCGGAAATATTAGCCGCAATAGAATCACACGCTCGAACTATTTGTTTCCCGACTGTATCTCGATCAAAATATTGCCATTTTGATGCAATCGAATAAATATCATTTGCCAATTCCATTGCTAGTTGATAAACTACCAAATCTTTTAAATCCACTCTATAACCTTTGCAAGAATAATTTTATAGTCAAAAACATTATTTAATTAATCATTGACTGATTTATTATAGACCAATGACGACTGACTATTGACTTATAAACTATTGTCTATTGCCTAATTTTAGTATATTCTCCGCTCTTTTTACTACAGGTGCGTCAATCATTTTACTACCTATGGCAACTACACCTAATCCTTTCTTCTTCGCTTTGTTAAAAGCTTCAATTATTATTTTTGCTTTCTCAATTTCTTCTTTAGTCGGAGCAAAAGCTTCATGCACGACTTTAATTTGTCTTGGATGTATACAGCCTTTACCTTCGAATCCAAGTGATTTAGCTTCCAAGACGCTTTCACGCAATCCGTTAATGTCGTTTACATCTGAAAAAACTGTATCGATTGGCTGTATGCCGGCAGCTTTTGCTGCATTTACAATTGTTGATCTAGCGAAGAAGCTTTCTTTTCCTTCCTTTGTTCTTTGTGTCCCGATGTCGGCAGTATAATCTTCCAACCCGATTGCCAGAGCGCAATTATTTTTTGAAGATGAAGCTATTTCAAATGCGTTTAAAATTCCCAAAGCACTTTCTATTATCGGCATAAAATATATATCATTTTTTACATTATATATTTTCTTCAACTCGTTAATTTTTCCCTCAACTTGCAAAACATCATTCCCGGATTCGCATTTTGGGATAAGAATTACGTGCACATTATGAGGAACGACGAATTTCAAATCATCTAATCCTTTGGGAAGCTGGTTAATACGTACCATCCTTTCCGCACCGTAAAAATCGATAGTTCTCAATGTATTTCTAACTAACAATTGTGCGGCATCCTTTTCGGAAGGGGATACGCTGTCTTCCAAATCAAGAATGATTCCGTCAGGTTTATGAAGACCCGCATTCGGGAATAACTTTGGAGTATTGCCCGGAAGATATAATCTGCTTCTTCTAAATTTGTCTTTCTTGGTTTTATAGAGATTATCATTATTAAATTCCGGCCAGTATTCTCTTTGTAATTCAGGATTAGCTCGTTTAACAGCAAATTCGAATCGCGCCATTAAAGTCGGCGGTAAAGCTCCGTAATCTTCGACGTAGATATCTGCATTTTTAATTTTGTAAAACCGACACATTTCTTTGAATATTTTACGGATTGAATCGCCGTACATAGATTCAACTTTGCTTTTTAGTTCAATATTTAGTCCGCCGGAATTTTTAAGTGTAAATTCTATATAACAATCCGACCGGTTTGACTTGCCTTGCTTGCCTGCTACGGATTTTACTGTTTTAATCATAACTTATTTGCTTATTAATAATTATTTATACTTCAAAAATAGGTAAATAAAATTTCATTATTGCACGGCTACAAAATTAGTTTGTTCATAAAATCCCGTGTGCACATATCCTCACAATTAAACACCATATCTTTAATTTGTTTTTGACGTTCGGGACTTAAAACACCTTCGGCAAGTCCGCTAAATTTAATATCGAGATCTTCTATTGTCATTGGTTCCCTCGGATCACCTTTCGGATATTCAAGATATTCTGAATAGACTTTACCATCCTTTGTTGTTATCGTTACTTTAGAAGGTTGTTTCGCGGGGAACATTTTATCAAACTCTTCCGATGCTTCGCCTTTAATTTTATCAATCACTTCCCAAATTCTCGGATCTTTTAATTTTTCATCAGAAAATGTTGCGGTAGTAATTTTCTTATCGACTACTGCGGCTGCAATACAGTAGGGAAGTGAATGATCGGCAGTTTCGCGTGATTCGGGTCTGTATTTATGCGGATCGAATAAAATATCTACTGCGCGTGCAATTGCCGTAATATTAATTTCTTCTATCTGGTCATAGTCAATATTATTTTTAGTTACAACTTTTAGAGCGGCAGTAATGTGAGTGTGTGTCAAAGCTTCTGTCGGAAAGGCTTTCATTCCGCATTCCATTATTTTATAACTGTTTCCCAATCCGCCGATAAGTTTATCAACATTCCAAGTCCACTTATCAAAAGATTCCCGTCCTTGCATTTTTACCGGCTCGACTTTTTTTTCTTTAGCATTCCATCCCATAAATGTATCCATAAATCCTTCTTTACCTTCAAATACTTCTTCGGTTCCCGTGAAACTTTTTTGAGCCATTATTGCAGCAAATACACCTGATTGGACAGCCATCGGGTCGACAGTATTTTTCATCATTGTTAATTTACCTGCAGTAGGGCAGCCGATTGTGTGATTGTGTGATCCGTTTATTCCAATTGCATTTACCATTTCATCAACTGTTAAACCCAGTAGCTTACCGGCAACAACCGGCGATACGAATTGAGTTAACGTAGCATGATGCCATTTGCGTTCACGTATACCGGGAACAGCAAATTCACATAACCGCTGCTCAAATTCATATCCTAATACTATTGCAACGATAACATCTTCCATCGGTGAGCCTTCAAGTTCTGCCGTGCTTAATGCAGCCGGTATCAAATCGGAAGGATGTGAAGGATCTTCTTTCCAGTAAATATCGTTATAATCAAGTGCGCGAATCATCAAAGAGTTAACCAAAGCAGCATTAACGGCAGGGATACGATCACCGAAAGCGATAACCGTGGATTCTTTTGCTCCTCCCATTTCACTATAAATATCTCTTAAAATGTTTACGTCTTTTGTTTTATATCCTCCGTATGCACATGCAATCGAGTCGTATAAAAAATGTTTGGCGGTTTCCACAACTTCAACCGGTAAATCCTCAAACTTTAAGTTTACAGCAAATTCGGAAATAATTCTGGAGATAGATTTCTGCATATTTGTTCCTTAATTTATTTTTATGTTATGATATTGTGCAAATTCTTTTAATTTTTCTTTTGTTTCAATTACATCTTTATACGCAACATTACCGAGAGAAATTGTTTCAATTGAACCATCTTTTAAGATGAAATCGAAAGAGATTGGTTTAATATGAATATATTTCAAGTTATTCCAATCTATATTAATATTTTTACCGATAGACGGATGAGCAAATATGGCTTTGTTATTTAATTCAAGAATATTTTTTGAAGTAACATTTTTCGAAAAAAAACTCGCTATTACAAATCCGATTCCGGTAACTATCCATATCCAACCGGAAAAATAATCAGAGTTACTTTTTGTTAAGCTCAGTATGCCTAAGATTGTATAAACAACTCCAAGTATTATAAAATAATATGGTTGGTTTTTCGACCTTTTATCGTATTGGTTAGATAGATATATCCTAAATGTTTCCATTTATTCACCTAATTTACTTTTTACCCAATTTCCCAATCCGCCTGCAACTATAAGCTCCTGTGCAGCTGTTCCCAATTGATCGAAGTGGTATTCTTTATTTTCTAAGGAAATTGTTGAAGCAGTAAAATCTATAACAGCTGTTAAACCGGGTTTAACAGTAAGTTTGTCTGTTCCAAATTTTGCTTTTAAGTCATCGACGAGTTCCGGAACTTCAAGAACCAAAAACCCGTTGTTTATCGCATTCCTTTTATACGTTGCGCTTGCCGAGCCAACAATTACGAGTTGAATTCCTCTGTATTTTAGCGCTGTTGCAGCTTGTTCGCGTGAGCTGCCGGTTCCAAAATTATAACCGCTTACGAGTATATCTTTTTCTTTCACCATATATTTAAATTCCGGATCGTAGTTTTCCATCACAACATTTGCTTGATCCTTTGGCGTGAAATCATCGATGTATGTATATTTGCCGGGATAAATACCGTCGGTATTCATATTGTCAGCCGGACAAAAAATAATTTCACCTTCTGTTTTAGCCGGGAACCCTTCAATAATTTCACCTTCTGATTTTTCTTTTTGCGGTTTTAGATTTTCTTTAACTTTCCCGTTTATATGGTGTTCGGTTGAATTGAAATCGAAATCAATTTTACCGGCAACAGCCGAAGCAGCAACAACGGCGGGAGATGCCAAATAAGCCTGAGCATTGGGAGATCCCATTCTGCCCTTGAAATTTCTGTTTGTTGCAGAAATTCCAACTTCTCCGTCTTTTAACAATCCGGTGCCCAGTCCAATGCAAGGACCGCATCCCGGCGGCAATGGTTTTGCTCCGGCTTCCAACAATAACTGCCAATAGCCAAGTTTTTCGGCTTGTGCTTGTACTTCGTTTGAAGCGGCGGCAACATAAAACTCAACTCCGTCAGCTATTTTTTTACCGTTAATTGTTGAAGCAGCTTCTACAATGTCTTCAAGCCGGCTGTTAACACAAGATACAAGATAAGCTTTGTTAATTTTTACGTCTTGTTTCTTAATTTCGGAGACAAGCGTCATTACTTTTACAGTGTCCGGTCCGGAAACGTACGGCTCAATTGAATCCAAATCGATAGTCAGTTCTTTTGAATAATACGCATCATCGTCGGGTTTTAAGTTTGGCAATTCATTCAATAAATTTTCCAAATGCTTTAAGTTTAACCGCGGATGTTCACCGTTTCCGTCCGCATCGGAAGGAACGCCTGCTAATCTGCGTAGTTTGATAAACTCAATGCGTTTTTTAATCCAATCGATTGTAATTTCATCGATGGGGAATAAACCGACTAGTGCGCCCCATTCGGTTGTCATATTGGCAATAGTTAATCTTTGATCTAATGACAAACTTCTGACTCCGTTACCGGAAAATTCGATTGCATGATTGAGTACTTCATCGTGATTAAAATAACCGCAGAGTGCAATTATTACATCTTTACCGGTAACACCTTTTCTTAATTTTCCAACTAAGTTAACTTTTGCAACCGGCGGAATTTGCCACCAAGTCTTCCCGGTTGCCCAAATTGCAGCAGCATCGGTTCTAACGACCGGCGTTCCCAAACATCCTATTCCGCCGTACATATTTGAATGGCTATCGGAGGCAACCACAAAAGTTCCGGGCCATGCATAACCCTCTTCAATCATAATTTGGTGACCGATTCCTCTTCCGGCTGGATAAAAGTCGCATCCCATTTCTTTTGAAAATCTTTCAATTTTTAAATATTTAGCACGATTCTTTTCACTTTTATCTTGAATATTATGGTCAAGTGTATGCACTACTTGTCTTGGATTAGCAAACTTAGTAGCACCGATATTTTTAAATTTTGGAATCACAGCGCCTGTGTTATCGTGCGTCATAATGTAAGCAGGTTCTATAAAGATAATATCTCCGCTTCGTACTAATTGACCGGGTTGTAAATCAACTGCAAATTTCTGTGTAATTAGTTCTATAAGGTTTTGAGACATTGGAACTCCGTGAAAACGTATAAACGAAAAACGTTTAGATGTATGTTATTATTTTATTGACTTCATTAGTTTAGTTAATAATGCAAAACTATAGTTTATAAGTTTACTTAAATCTTTAATATCTTCGTCATTTATATAGTTTAATTTTATACAAATTGTAATCTGTGTATCTATTTCTACTAAAGATGATCTTGCAATATCTAAAAAACGTTTTGTTTCTTTCCCTGTATTTCTAGCATATCCCTCAGCAATATTTGAGGCGACAGATATTGAAGCTCTTTTTAATTGTGGAATTATAATATATTTTTCTTTATCCGGTAGTTTATCACAAAAATTATAAATTTCTTTGACTAATTCTAAACTCTTCTCCCAAGTAGTTAAATTTTTATGGCCCAATTTTAACACTTGTATTAACCCTCCGAATTTGTTTGTTATATTTGAACGTCTTAACGTCTTAACGTCTTAACGTCTTAACGTTTTCTCATTCTGAAACGGTTCAAAGCTTACAAAATCTGCATGATGAACAATTATTGATTCCACTGTTCGTTTACCTAAATCTCCTTCTTTGGAATGTGTACCGATTATATGCTGAACTTCAGGCGGTAAACCGAATCTGTCTGCAATTGCAATTCCGCTAAACGGATGTCTGACTAATTTACCTGTTTTACTTGTTGTTAGTTTTCCGTCAACAATTTCATATTCCAGAAGTTTTCCAACATCAATAAGAACTGCTCCGGCAATCAGAATATCCATATCAATATCTATCTTAAAATTCTCAACCATTATTTTTGCCATTTCAACCGATAGCTGAACTGCAGTTCTTTTATGGTTCATAAATGAAATATGTTTTTCATCTATCAATAAAGAAAACGGAATTGTTTCAAGGTCTTTTGGAGTTAAAATACTTTGCTCAATTGCATAATCCCAGCATTGATAAACTTTTCCCCTTAAGTCTTCATCTTTTATCCATTCAATTTCGGGCCAGAGGTTTTGTAAAACTGATTTCATAATTAAACTCCAATATGGTGGAAATAAACTGTGGTACTAAAAATTATTAAAGGGAGAAGTGAGAAGCTAGAAGCTAGAAAGGAAAAAGGAAGAAGCGAAAAGGAGGAAGGAAGAAAAACCAAAACAAATATTTTGGTGAATGAATAATTCTTTAAGTACATAGATTTATAGCAACCTTCCACTTTCTACTTCCTTCGATTTATAAGAGCAGTTAACATAGCAAAAATTGAGTTAGATAATTTTTTAAGTTCGTTGAGATTATTGATCGAAAGATATTCTAAAGATAAACATATTTCAATTTGCGTATCTAATTCAACTAGAGATGATCTTGCAATCTCTAAAAATCCTTTAGTCTCAACTTTTGATTTTCTTGCAAATCCTTCTGAAATATTAGAAGGAATTGAAACGGCTGCTCTTCTCATTTGGGAAGTGATTCCATATAATTCGTCATTTGGAATTTTATTCGTTAATAAGTACAAAATTTTAACTAATTCTATACTTTGTTTCCATACTTCCAGCTTTTTATGACTTAACTCAATCAATTCTATTCTTAATTGATTTGTAGTATAAGTTTAATTTGATTTTTTATTTCTAGCTTTTTGTTTCTAGCTTCTAGTCTTTTTACAGTTTCCCAATGACCGCTTCCGTCATTTCGTAAGTTGTGCATGCACCTTTTTCAAATACATCGGGCCCGCCTTTTAATTTCATCATATCGTAAGTACGAACTTTACCTTCTTTTATAATTTCTGAAATTGCATTTTTAATTATCGCTGCTTTTTCTGTTTCACCAATATGATCCAACATCATGCAGGCGCTTAAAAACATTGCAATCGGGTTTACAATCGGAGGATCCAGTTTTTCATATTTCGGTGCCGAACCGTGTGTCGGTTCGAACACTGCAACTTCACGACCAATATTAGCGCTGCAGGCAAAACCTAGTCCGCCGACCAAACCGGCAAAACCATCGCTTACAATATCGCCGAACATATTTTCGGAAACTATAACCCCATAAATTTCCGGATTTTTAGTTAGCCACATCATCTGCGCATCTATGTTTGTTTCCCACAATTCAATATTAGGATAATCCTTTGCAACTTTTCTAGCTTCTTCAACCATCATCCCGGATGTTTCCCTAAGAACATTAGGCTTTTCGCAGACGGTAACCGATTTATAGCCGAATTTATTTGCATATTCGAATGCTTTTTTAGAAATTCTATGGCAGCCGTTTCTTGTAACAATTCTAGTAGAAATTGCCAAGTCTTCATTCGGAACATCTGCAAACTTTTTCATTTTCGGATGTGTATTAAACGCAGCCCTTACTTCGGCAGGCGGATCAGTCCATTCCACTCCCGAATAAAGACCTTCGGTATTTTGTCTGAAAATGACTGTGTTAACTTCCGGTTCTTCAAAACCATCGGAAGTTCTTCTTATAAAATTTAATGGATTTCCTTCAAATGCTTTACATGGACGTATACAAATATCGAGATCAAAATGCTGACGCAGAGCAACAATGGGACTAAAGTATACGTAACCTGCTTCCATTAGCGCCGGATCAAGTTCGCGCGATGCTGCATCTTTCGGTTTACTTGTAATTGCACCAAAAAGTCCTAATTTATGCTCAGTTAAAAGATCAATTGTTCTTTGCGGAAGAGCATTTCCTTCTTTCTGCCAAAATTCCCATCCAATATCACCGTTTATATATTTTGTTTCAAATCCTACAGCATCTAAAACTTTTATTGACTCCGGTAAAACAATTTTTCCAATTCCGTCACCGGGTAAAGTTACAATTGTTCTCATGATTTTTCCTTAATTGTTGTATTATTATTAAAGCAATAAAATTAGATAGAGTTAACGATTTAAGCAAGAAATTTAGGTTGGAAAAGAAGTTCATAATAAGAAAGAAATTTATAGTTGCGCATCAATCTGCAGACTTATTTTATTATCCAAACCACCAAATATTTCATTATTCCCTGACCCTAAACTTAGAGTTGACGGTTTATATGTTTCTGAATATTTCAACGACATGTTAAAAAGATTTGATAAACGGTATTGAGCAATTAAATACCACCTCATTCCATTACCGTACAAAGCCGGGTTGAATAATATTCCGCGCAAATCGTTTTCAAACTCGTAAATTCTTGAATTATATGAATCCGTTTTAAAGAAAATTATTCTTCCCTTGATGTTGGTATCCTTGAATAGTACCCAGTTTATATCTTGAAAAACTAAAAAACCTTTTTCCGACGAATCGTTCATTTGATTGATTCTAAATTCAAATCTTGTACGCAGCCTTAATTTATGAGAGACGTTCACTGAAATTTCGCTTCGAATGGAGTTACTTACATTCGGATAAATTTTATCGACTTCCGAAATAAGTTTATCTTTCTTTTCTCTTTTATATCTAAGATGAAGCTGTGCTTTCCTAAACTTTCCGGAAAGAAAGTCAAGCATGAATTCGTTTCCGCTTGAAGAAAAGGGGACAGAATTAGTTTCTCGAGGAAATTTGAATTGATCGAAATAAATGTTAAAGACTCCTAAATTAGTTTTCCAAGCCAGACCGGTATAGAAACCCAGCTCATTTTTTGTACCGCTGCGTTCAGAAAAACCGGCTGAATTCAGATTATAATAGTTATGCGGATAGTTCCTAAAAGAGAAAATAATTTTAAGATTATTATTAATGCGAATAAAAAGATTTGTAATACTTGCAACCGATAGATTATTATATGCAGCTTCACCATTTAGAATTATATTTCCCCAGTAAGCGGAATATGAAAATGACAAAAAGTTGAATTTGTTACCCGATAGAGAATTGTGATTTTTAGGAAAGGCAGGCAATGAAAAGTTAGTTTGATAATAAAGTAATCCCAATGCGATACCCGTCTCCGGCTCGTACGATAAAATGCCACCCCAGACTGTCTCGTCAACAGTATTATGTTTTTGAATTTCATTTAACGTTCTGTGATAACCGTCTTTGCTAAATGAAAGAATTAAATCATTTAAAGAATCCACATTCGCATCAATTTTGTGCTTTGAATAAAAAGATGTTAAACTAAAATTATTTAATTCTAATTTGCCGCTTATTCCTCTCATAAATTGGTTCTCGTCAACACTGGTATATTCAATCAAATTTCTTGGGCTTTTAATAACTGTCCGTACCGCTTCACTGCTTTTGGAAAATGAATAAGGACTCCATAACGCCAAGCCCTGACCGAATTCAACGAGATAATCTCCTAAAATCAGTTTATTCAGTATTCCGAAATCTTTAAAAGAGAGATGTGCTGAAATAAAATCAGCATATGAACGTTCACCGGCATCTTTATCAAGAACTATACCTGCTTTGTAATTATTTGAATAATCTAAAAGTAATCTTAGATAAGTTTTAGGTTTTGTTCCCAAATAATTTCCATTCAAAAATCCCTTCTTCTCTTGTAAATCGTTGATAATTCTTGTTCTAAACCTGCTTTGAAAATAACGATTCCTACTTTTAGGACTTTGACTAAATTTATCCGATAAAATCAAAAAATGTTTTGCCGCATAAATGTTTTTCTTGTCTATTCCCGGAATAGAATCCAGTTGAGATAAAGAAGTATAATGTCCGATTTTATTTCGAATCAAAACAATCTTTTCTGCAGTTGAATAATCAAGAAAAGGAATTGTATTTAATTCGGATATTGAAGCGGTATTTACATTTATAGGGTTATCGAGTAAATATTCAAAAAGTGAGTAAAGTTGAGATGACTCAACTCCTTCAGTTTGATTCTCGGTAAATGCTTCAATCAAATTGTTTATCTGGTTTGAAGAATCTTGCTGACTTAAGATTTTAATAAAAGGATACAAGAATAATATGGTTGCAAATAAAAGTTTCATTTTACCTATTTGGGAAAAGGTAATCCTTAATAGCCGTTAATCTATTTTTTGATTGGTGAAAGCTTAATATAATTCCGAATTGATGAGAAATACCCAGATCAGGGTTTTGACTGAATGCATAATCAAGATGCAAAAACGAATAGTTAATACCAACACCGCCTGAAAAACTTGCGGGCTCTGTATTTATTCCGAATCGTAGTGATAAATATTTAATCGGCAAATATTCTATACCGGAATGAACCGTAAAAGGGAAATCCAAATCTTTTTCTAAACTTAAATTAAGTGTTGCCTTGTTGAATATGTCGTAACTTACTCCGCTGGCATAGGTGACGGGAATTTGATCCTTTTCATTTCCGTAAGTCGACCGTAATAAATTTGTTGCGGTAAATCCCAGACGCAAATTATTTCCGATGTAAAGCAGTCCGCCTAATATTAGGTTAATTGCCGAGCTGTTCCCGTAATTTTTAATACTTAAATTTTGATATTGAAATGTCAATCCTAAAAAGAATCTTTCAAAAAATCTTTTAGAAAATGATAATGCAAATTTATTTTCTCTATATAATTCAAATCCGTATGTAATAAAACCAACCGAGAAAGCTCCGAACAGTGTCGGTTCAAGGTAAGCGGCAGAAGCGTTTGCCAGTTCTTTTAATCCGAACGGAGACGGGGAATAATATATGCCTGCTTCACGCCAATTAATTTGTGCTAACCCGGCAGGATTGTTAAATATTGAATAAACATCATTTGCCATGGCAATACCGGAATGAGAAAGTGCGACTTGTCTTGAACCGGGAGAAAATTGTGCAAGGACGTTGTTATGAGATTGAAAAAGAAGTATGAAAATACTGGAAAAAATAAATATAAAATGTAATCTTATGATAATTTTCATATTTAGATTAATAAAATGAAACAGTATTAAATTTCAATAATCTAATATAATTAATTATTATTAAAATTGTTAAGAAAAATATCAAGTAACATTTTAATTTTGAATGTATTACAAAAGTAAAATTAAATGCTAAAGTTCAGGAACAAAGTTACTTAAAATTTAATATAATCTATTAGTTGGTTCAAAAAGGTTAATATTTTTAACGAAATATTGAATAAAAACAAACAATTCTATATTTTAAGATACAATTAAAAAGAGAAGTTAAGATGAAAAAAATTATTTTTATTCTTTTACTATTACCGACTTTTATTTACTCGCAGGAATTAAATGCAAGAGTTTCGGTTAATTTTGAAAAATTATCACCTGCATCAAAAGAACGACTGGTAGAATTTGGAAAGCAAGTTGAAAATTATCTAAATCAGAATAAATATACCGGTCAAAATTGGGAAGGTGATAAAATTAATTGCAGCTTTACAATATTTTTCCTTTCTGCATCCGATGAATTGCATTATACTGCTCAAGTTGTTGTTACAAGTCAACGACCAATTTATAATTCTCATCGGAATTCATTAATGCTTAGTGTGCTTGACACTAAATGGAGTTTCAGGTACGAGAAAAATCAAATTTTATATTTCGATCCTTCAACTTTTGAGCCTTTAACAAGTTTTCTCGATTTTTATGCTTATGTTATTATCGGTTATGACTCCGATTCCTATGATCCTTTAGGCGGTTCGGATTTATATGCAAAAGCGTATGATTTGGCTGTACTCGGCGGTAACAGTTCTTCTTCCAGCGGGTGGATTTTAAGCAACTCTTCTTATAGCAGAAGAGCGTTTATAGAGGATATTAGGAATTCACAATTCAGGCAATTTAGAGAAGATTTCTTCAATTATCATTATAACGGGTTAGATGAGTTTTACAAAGATAAAGCTGCTGCACAAAAGCACATGGTAAAATTAATTAACGATCTTTATTCTGTTATAGATAAAATCAATAGGAGAAGTGTTGTATTAAAAGTATTTTTTGATGCTAAACATGCTGAGTTTTATAAATACTTAAAAGATTACCCGGATAAAGATATTTTCAAAAAGCTTAAAAAAATTGATCCTTCTCATACTTCTACATATGATAAGGTTCTGTACAACGAATAGTAAAAAAAATAAGCCCGGTTGAACTATTCAACCGGGCTGTAATTGTTACTTATCAAATCTTTTACCGTAACATTAACAAATATTATTTCACGGATGAATATTTTTGTTGTATTGCATAAAATTATCTATTCTCTAAAACCGCTTTTATAATGATAAAACAACTTAATAATTATATTAAACTATATCTTTTTGATAAACGCGATATTTCTTATAAAGTTCACCTTTCATAACAAGTGCGCCTCTATTCATCATTTCGTTATCTTCAAGAATCCAACTGGCTTCGCCTTTTAAAATACCTTGCTCTTCAGCTCGTTTAGTTATTTCATAATAAAACACCGCATCTAAACCTCGTTTCTGGTATTCGGGAATGATTCCCAAAGTAATTACACGAGCCCATTTAATCTTTTTCTTTTGAGTGTATAACTTTATGAAATTAAATGGGAATAAATGTCCGTTCATATTAATAAAAAGTTCATTATAATCCGGCATTACTAATGCAAAACCAACTGTTTCTCCCTTTACTTCTGCAAAGAGAACAAGAGAGGGATTAACTAAAGGTTTTAAATCACTTGCCAGCGAGTCTATCTCGTCGTCGCGCATGGGAATAAATCCCCAGTTAGGCGCCCAAGCTTTATTATAAACGAATTTTACTAATTCCAATTCTTCTTTAAATCGTTTCATATTTACGGGACGAATATTAACGCCGGAGCGTTTCTTTGCAATTTCAGCAACTCTTACCAGCTTCTCAGATTGCAATAGCTTTCTATTTTCTATCTTGTAAGCATTCAAATCCTTTATTTTTTTCAACCCGTAATTATCCAATAAGTCCATGTAATAAGGCGGATTGTAAGTCATCATAAGTCTTGGCGGATCATCGAATCCCTCAATAAGAAGTGCGTATTCGTCGTTAGAGGAAGGATTAGCAGGACCTCTCATAGCATCTAAACCCTGCTGCTTTAACCAGCTTTCGGCAGTGCTTAATAATGCATCGGCTACTTCCCGGTCGTTAATAGATTCAAAAAATCCAAAAAAACCAATGTTCTCATTATGCACTCTGTTGTGAGCATCATTTCGTATAGCCGCTATTCTTCCTACTAATTCACCGTCTCTTTCGGCAAGATACATTTCCATATCCGCATCTTTAAAAAACGGGTTTTTCTCCTTATTTAATACCTTTTTCTTTTCCATGAACAACGGCGGGACCCAGTTCTTATCGCCTTCGTATATTTTCCATGGAAATTTTAAGAATTGTTTAAATTCTTTTTTTGTTTTTACAGGTTTAACTTTAACATTCGACATTTGAAATTTCTCAATAATATTTTAGTGAAATGAAAATAAAATTTATTCAATTAATCCTAATTCTTTACACACTTTTTTAAAAGTATCGACTATTAAATCGAGTTGGTCATTTTCGTGGGTTGCCATATAACTTGTTCTCATCATTTGTCTTCCCTGCGGAACACCGGGCGGAACAAAAACGTTTACAAAAATATCTGCATCGTACAATTTACGCCACATTGTAAGAGCAATATCATCGTCACCAACTATAACCGGAACAATACCTGTTCTTCCTTCAATTACGTTAAATCCGGCTTCCATTAATCCTCGTCTTACCCTATCGGCATTAGCTATTAGTTTGTCAACCCTTTCCGGTTCTTTTTCAAGAATCTCCAAGGCTGCCATTGCAGCTGCAACCGATGGCGGAGTTGGTGAAGCGCTAAATATAAGTGCGGGAGCAAAGTGTTTAATGTAATCAACAACTTTAGCATCACCGGCAACAAAGCCGCCGAGAGATGCAAAGGTTTTGCTAAACGTTCCCATAGTTAAATCAACTTCATCTACCAAATCAAACTCACTTGCGGTTCCTCTGCCGCCTTTACCGATAACGCCAACAGCGTGAGCGTCATCGATTAACAATTTTGCATTATTTGCTTTTGCCAATTCATTTAATCTCGGAAGATCAACAATTTCACCTCCGGTACTAAAAACACCGTCACTTACAAGTAATTTAGGAGCTTCTTTTGGAATTTTGCTTAATACCCGCTCAAGATCATCCATGTTGTTGTGCCTGTACCTAAGTAAATCTATGTTTGCGCCTCTGGCAATTAGATTCCCGGCAACTATACAAGCATGATTGTCTTTGTCGGAAATAATATATTCTCCTCTCTGGACTAAAGTAGGAATAATTCCTTGAGCAGTTTGAAAGCCTGTACTAAATAATAGGACAGCTTCTTTGCCTAAGAATTTAGCAAGTTTTTCTTCCAGTTCAATATGTAAATCAAGTGTACCCGTTAAATATCTTGAGCCCGAACAGCCTGTACCGTATTTTTCAATTGCCTTTTTAGCTGCTTCCTTAACTCTTGGGTCTGCAGTTAAGCCCAAATAGTTATTTGAGCCGGCCATAATTACTTTTCTTCCCTGCATTAAGACGACAGGACCTTCATTCTCTTCTATAGCTCTAAAATAAGGGTAAACCCCCAGGGATTTTACATCGTCCGCTCTTGTGAAATCGTAGCACTTTTTAAATAAGTCCAATTAATTCCTCCGTTTATATACTTTTAAGTTATTACTTTTTGTTATTTTTCTATTTGTAAATAAAATCAGAACAATAAACTATAATCTTATTCGAATAAAATCAAATAAAAACGCATTAGGAATTCTCTATGGAAAATAAAAAAATTGCAGTAGTAACAGGCGCAACGGGATTTGTAGGCAGTCATTTGGTCGATTTGCTGCTGAAAGAAGGATTTACCGTGAAATGTATTGTAAGAAAAACGAGTAATTTAAGATGGTTAGAAGGTAAAAATGTAGAAATTTACGATTCCGGTTTATTTAATAAAGATGAAATAAAAAAGATTTTAAAAGATGCTGATTATTTATATCATATTGCAGGTGTTGTAAAAGCAAAAAAAGAGGAGGGTTACTTTAAAGGTAATGTTGAAACTACAAGAAATTTGCTTGAAGTTTTAGCAGAGGTAAATAAGGATATTGAACGGGTTATTGTAATGAGCAGTTTAACGGCATGCGGACCTGCTAAGAAAGATCAGCCGTGTACGGAAGAAAGCGCTCCTCATCCTATTACAACTTACGGCAGAAGCAAAGCTGCGGAGGAAAAATTAGTTAAAGAATTTATGGACAGGTTAAAAATTACAATTATTAGGGCGCCTGCCGTTTACGGTGAACGTGATACGGAAATTTATCTGGTGTTTAAAACTTATAAAGCGGGACTAATGACATTCATCGGGTTCGATAAAAAGGAATTAAGTATTATTCATGTAGCCGATCTTGTTAAAGGAATTTATTTAGCATCAATGAGCGACAAAGCCGCCGGGGAAATTTATTTTATCAGCTCGGAAAAATTTTACAATTGGGATATAATTGGCGATGTAATTGGGAAAGCTATGGGCAAAAAAGCAATTAAAATTAGACTTCCTCACTTTTTAGTTTTTACAGTTGCAGCCGCTGCTCAATTTTTTGCAATGTTCAGCAGCAAACCCGCAACATTTAATCTTGAGAAAGCAAGGGATTTTGTGCAAAAATACTGGACTTGCGATGTTTCAAAAGCAGTTAGAGATTTCGGGTATCATCAGGAAGTATCTTTGGAAGACGGTATGAAGCGAACTATAGAATGGTACAGACGGGAAAAATGGCTGTAGGTTATTCGTTTTTTTTTATATAGTAAGTGCGAATCGCATATTGAGCAATCCGAGTTACCGAAATCTTTTACCGGAGTATAAAGCAAAGTGTTTTTCAGTAAATCCTGAACTAAGCTGCATTCAAAATCTTTATCTTTATCCGGAAATAAATAAATATTGGAAATTGTATTTGTGCGAATAGCGGTAATGTAATCAATATGCCAATGAAGCTTTTTTTCTCTTTTAAGATGACGATCAATTCTGCTTTTTAAGTTTTTCTGCGCACTTCCTACATAATAATAATAGCCGTCTTTAAAAATTTTGCCGTAGAATTTTTTAGAGTTTACTTTAAAAGATTTTTCCGCAAAAATCTCAAGGATGTAAATTCCTTTACCGGAATTAGTTATTCTGAGCACCTTCTTTAATCCATGTCTTTATACCTTGAACTTGGTTTTGTGTCATTGGAGTAACCGGAGCCGTAATTGGCGGCATCGGTTTTGCGCCTGCATTTCCTTCAATTGCCCAAACAAGAATACTATTTTCGGGCTGACCGGGAAAAACCACCGAAGGATCTGCGATTACATTTGAATAAGTGGTTAAGCTTAATCCGCCCGCTCTGGATTGATCATCGTGGCAGCCGCTGCTTGTGCATTTTATATTAAATAACGGTTGGATGTATTGGCTGTAGCTTATATTTGACGAAGGGATTATTATCTCATCAATATTCTGATTTGTGATTGTATCGTCACAAGCAGTAAAAAAACTTATCATTAAAAAGATAACGAGCAGATTTAAAGAAATAATTGTATTTTTCATGTTGTGCTTCTTCTGACTTTAATTTCTTATTTACGTAAGATTTATAAAACAAAATTTAAGTAATCTTTTATTTAATTAAAATACGGAAAGTAAAATGCTTTTAAAGAAAATTAAAATAGTAATGTTCCTGATATTCTTAGCTTTATCTTCAATTTCTGCTCAAGAAGAACTACTGCAGTCAGGTCCCATGGTTGGGTATTCTACAATGAGGGAAGTGATGCTGTGGGTGCAGACCAAATCTAAAGCAGAAGTGAAAATTGTTTATTGGGATATTAAGAATCCTTCTAAGAAATTTGAAACCGATCCGGTTGAAACTAATAAACACGAAGCATTTACTGCACATTTAATTGCCGGTGAAGTTGAACCGGGGAATGTTTATAATTATTCACTACTTATTAACGGGAAAAATGTAAAAAGACCGTATCCTTTAAAATTTGAAACTCAAACACTTTGGCAGTGGAGAACCGATCCGCCTGCATTTTCTTTTGCAACGGGCAGCGGAGCGTATATAAATGAGAAAAAATATGATAGACCCGGAAAGCCGTACGGCGGAGATTACGAAATATATTTAAGTATTTATGATAAGCATCCGGATATGATGCTTTGGCTCGGCGATAATTCTTATTTGAGAGAAGGAGATTACAATTCCCGTACAGGGATAATTAAAA
>BDSW01000227.1 GCA_002898175.1 bacterium BMS3Abin04 | reverse complement strand
TTTATGTGGAAGAATTTAATAGATTACAAAAAGAACATCCTAATTGTAAATGGTATTTAGCTTTATCAGATCCATTACCCGAAGATAACTGGAAAGGTTACACCGGATTTATTCACCAGGTACTTTATGAAAATTACTTAAAAGATCACCCTGCACCTGAGGATTGTGAATACTATATGTGTGGTCCGCCGCTTATGAATTCAGCTGTAACTAAAATGTTGGATAGTTTAGGTGTTGAACCTGAAAATATCATGTTTGATGATTTTGGCGGGTAAAGTACAAAAATATTTCGACTGTATTTAAGCTGAGTATATATTATTTCTGTATAATAGTAGTTATTTGCTAAACTTTAATCCTTTCTATTTTTGTAAAATTTTATTATTATGAAGTAAAGTTGTGACTGTTTTGTGTCTACAAAATGAGTGGTACTTTTTTTACTTCATTTTGAAAAGGAGGAATATTTATGTTAACAGCAGAAGAAGTATTAAAACAAAAGGATAGAGATATTATCTCTATAGACCCAGATTCAACTGTTGCTGAAGCTCTTGATATTATGCTGAAAAATAATATTGGCGCTATCCTTATAAAAGATGGTGAAGAATTTCTTGGTATTTGGACCGAAAGAGACTTGATGAAGGATGTTGTAACCGAAGGTTTCTATTCAAAGACCTCAAAAATAAAAGATTACATGAGTACAAATTTACATGCAGAACCTAGCACGGATTCTATATATCAACTTATGGATAAATGCGTAGGTAGAAAACATCGTCATTTACTTATTCAAAAAAATGGAAAGATTATTGGAATTCTATCCGCTGGCGATATAAGTAGAGCTCAACTTATGGAAAAATCTAAGGAGCTTGATGATTTAAATAAGATGGTGAAATGGGATTACTATGAAGATTGGAAATGGAAAAAGAAAAAAAAGTAAAATATAATCGTTTCTTGTTCATTCACTTAATTTCATCCCTGTATTTATGCGAAGTTTAACCTTACCGAATAAATTAATCTTTTTTCTGTTTCTGTTATTTATAGGTTGTAATAATTCCGCAGACGAAGAAAAATTATTCAGTATTTCCGGCACAACAATGGGGACGACATATCATGTTAAAGTTATACTGCCCGGTTCTCTTGCAAAGAGTAGTGAATTAGATATATTACAGAATAAAATAGACAGTGTATTGAAAGTTGTTAATCAAGAAATGTCTACGTATATCGAAACCTCCGAATTATCTCTATTTAATAAGTTTAGGGGAAAAGAGTGGTTTCCTATATCAAAAGATTTTGCCTACGTAATCAATGAAGCAATAAAGATTTCTAAACTAACAAACGGTGCTTATGATATTACTGTTGGTCCTTTGGTAAATTTATGGGGGTTCGGTCCTGAAAAAAATACTATGAAAGTACCTGCCGATACCCAAATTAAGCGCAGAAAAAAGGAAGTTGGATTTAAATATTTGCAATTGAGAAAGAATCCGCCGGCAATAAGAAAAAGTAACCCTGATTTGTATTGTGATTTATCTTCCATTGCAAAAGGTTTTGGAGTCGATAAAGTATCGGAACTTCTTTTAGTAAAAAACATAATTAATTTTATGGTAGAAATTGGGGGAGAAGTTAGAACTTCAGGTTATAAAGCTAAACATCAAAAATGGAGAATCGGGATCTCGTCTCCGGACGGGTCTTCGAAAATCAAAAAAGTAGTTCTTCTGGAAAATCTCTCGATGGCAACTTCAGGAGACTATAATAATAATTATATAATTGATGGGAAAGAATATTCACATACAATTGATCCGAGAACGGGGAGACCTATAACGCACAGCCTTGTTTCCGTCTCGGTATTAGACAGTTCGTGTATGGTTGCTGATGGTTTTGCTACAGCTATTGATGTGTTAGGCCCAATTGATGGATTTGAATTTGCCTTGAAAAACAAAATACCCGTCCTTATGTTTATAAAAGAAAAAAATGAATTTGTTGAAAAATCAACGAAAGAGTTTGATAAGCTCTTAAAGATTTTAGAATAGGATTACTTATTATGGCACAAATTTTAGCAGCGGCGGTATTTTTTACATTAGCATTACTCATAATGGGACTAGGATTACATTTTAGCCAATGGAAAAAGAAAGAAAACAGCTGTTGCGGGGGCGGGCATTGTTCTACGGATGGTCACCATGATCATGAATGTGACAGTGCTAATTCTTGTTATTCTTCTAAAGAAGAATTTGTGGATAATTTTAATAAAGTAAAAATTCAAAAAATAAAAATTGATCGTACTAATTAATATATAAGTTAATTATTCAATTTAAATCTTATCCTTAAAATCTTGTCTGAATAATTAGTTGAAATTATCTTAAACGCACCAATTTCCCCGGTAGACTTTACATGTTGACCTATGCACGGACATGCGTCGTAATTCCCGATTTTAATTATCCGGATATCATTACCGGAACTTTTAGGTAATTTAGAAATATCATATAACTTTGCAGCTTCCTCAATATTTTTAAACTCTTCTATAATATCTAAATCAGAATCTATTATTTCATTCACTTTCTCTTCAACTTCAGAAGTTTCTTTTTCAGTTAAGTCTCTATCAAAATGATAATCGCATTTAGACTTTTTCTTTTCTATATGAGCACTGAATGAACGTCCGC
>BDSW01000226.1 GCA_002898175.1 bacterium BMS3Abin04 | reverse complement strand
GGTATAATGGTAACCTTCAATACTTTTAATAACGTAGACGAAATACTTTTTCATTTAGGTAATCTTATGGTTAAAATTAAAAAAGCCAATCACGAACGTAATTGGCTTTTCTTAGTAGCGGGGACAGTCCGCCGCGGCGGATTGAACCTGCAACCGCTAATAATCCGGTACGTTCTTCTTAAGAAATTCTCTACCTACGCCGGTTTTTAGCCACTTTTCTCTTTTCAGAGCTTCCGATTTATCTGAAAACGTTTCATAATAAACAATCTCCCAATTAACACCACGTTTTGTCCAAAAAGATAAGGATTTATCATTATGCTGTTTTATCCGATGTTCCAAATCCTCGGTCATACCGGTATAATGGTAACCTTCAATACTTTTAATAACGTAGACGAAATACTTTTTCATTTAGGTAATCTTATGGTTAAAATTAAAAAAGCCAATCACGAACGTAATTGGCTTTTCTTAGTAGCGGGGACAGGACTTGAACCTGCAACCTCCGGGTTATGAGCCCGACGAGCTACCAATTGCTCTACCCCGCGATATAATATCTATTCAAATTTTTAAGAACTCTTCTCTAAAACCTCTATTTGAGGGACACAAATATAAATACTTAGTTTATAAAGAGCAAACCATAAGTTAATATTTTTTATTATTTTTTTGTTTGTCTTTTCAAATAAAAAATCTTTTTTATAAATCATGCTTAAATCTCTGCAAATAAAAAATTTTGCTCTAATTGAGAATATAGAAATAGAATTCGGAACCGGATTAAATATTATTACAGGTGAAACCGGCGCAGGGAAATCTATAATTATTGGCGCAATGGGTCTGCTTCTCGGGGGAAGAGCCTCTACCGATTTAATTAGAAAAGGTGCGAAAAAAACAATAATTGAAGGAATTTACGATTCTGCCGGTAATGATAATATTAAAAACTTAATGGACAAATATAACCTTGACTTTGAAAGTGAATTAATTGTTAGACGTGAAATTTCATTAAAAAGTGCAAGTCGGAATTTTGTAAATGATACACCGGTTAATTTAAATGTTATTAAGGAAATCGGGAACTTGTTGGTCGACCTGCATGGTCAGCATGATCATCAATCATTGTTAAAATCCGATTTACAATTATTAATGCTTGATGAGTTCGGCAATTATGAAGATCTGCTGAATAAGTTTGTTGATGTGAGAGAGAAATTCTCATCTAAAATTTCCGAGCTGAAAAGACTAAAGGAAAACGAAACTAACCTTAGAGAAAAAAAGGAATTTTATTCCTTTCAACGGAGTGAAATTGATAAAATATCGCCCGTGCCGGATGAAGATGCAAGCTTGGAAACCGAGCTTAAAATATTGGAAAATTCTGAGAAGTTGCTGACCAATACTTCTGAGGTTTATATAAATCTTTACGAATCGGAGAATTCAATTTACAATAAGTTAGTTCAAGTTCAATCCTTGATAAATGAATTGCTTCCTATTGATAAGGTATTTGCGGACCGGTATAATCAGCTGAGCGAATCAATTGCATCAATAAATGATATTGCCGATTTTTTCCGTGACTATAACGATAATTTAGATATTGATCCTTCTAAGATTGAAGAAATACGAAATAGATTAGCCGAGCTGACTTTGTTAAAGAAGAAATATGGCCCTTCATTAAAAAATGTTTTGGAATATCGAGAAAAGATATTTAACGAACTTCAATTGGCGGAAAATTTCTCCGAAAAAATAACTGGGTTGGAAACTCAAATTGAAAAGCTAAGGAATGAACTCTCAGGTTTAGCAATTAAATTATCGGGGAAACGTAAAAAATCCGCTATGCTTGTAAAAAAAGGAGTGGAATCGGAGTTAAAACACTTAGGAATAAACGATGCCCGTTTTGAAATTCGATTCGGTTATTCCGAAGCATCAAACGATACACAAAGCTTTGTGCTGGTTAATAATAAAAAAGTTAAGATAAACAATAGAGGGGTTGACAATATTGAGTTTTTCATCTCAACTAATATAGGTGAGGAATTAAAACCTCTTTCCAAAGTTGCTTCCGGAGGTGAAATATCCAGAATTATGCTTGCACTTAAATCCGTTTTGGCAAAAACAGACAAACTTCCCCTTCTAATATTCGATGAAATTGATACCGGGGTTAGCGGCAGAATAGCCCAAAAAGTGGGGAATTCTATTAAAGACCTGGCATCTTTCCATCAAATTATTGCAATAACTCATCTACCTCAAATTGCCGCAATGGCAGATCATCATTTTGTGGTCAGTAAAGAACAGATTAACGGCAGAGTTATTAGTTCTCTCAAAAAAATAGATGACAACGAAAAAATTATTGAAGTTGCTAAATTAATGAGCGGAGAAAACATAACCGATGCAAGCTTAATTGGAGCAAAAGAGTTAATGGGTATAAATTAATTTTTTGTTCTTTAAAATTCCAATTTACTTCCGATAATATAAAATTAAAAAAATAAAAATAGTTTTTTTATTGCAATTATTTTATTGTTCATTAAATTCATCTCTTAAAATGTTTTGCTATAGAGTGTTTCATTTTTTTTACTAATCAAATTTCTTCAAATAAAAAGAGAGACCCTAAATGAAAAAAACATTATTATTGTTAATTTTAACGTTCTTATTTTCATTTCGAACTTACGCTCAAGTTGAAAATCGATTAAGCTTTTTACTTGAAAACGATTTAACCGGCTTTGCTCAACCCCTTGCTACTTCCATTGGCACTGCATTTAATTCCGGAGGTTACCATGACGCTTACATTCCCAAACTATTTGGTTTTTCAATTGGAATTAAAGGGATGTTAATTTTAATCCCCGACGATCAAAAAACATTTACTCCAAAGAATTTGCCTTCCGGGTATACAGCCGATAAGCCTACCGCTACGATTTACGGCGACAAAGGATCTGTATACTCAGGCCCATTAGGATATTTAGCTTACCCGTCGGGATTAAATCAATCTTCTGTCCCGATGGTATTCCCGCAAGCGTCCATAAGTTTTATGGGAACTGAGCTAATGGTACGATATTTACCAACAATTAAAGTTGACCAGGAAGAAATAGATTTATTCGGCTTCGGGATTAAACATAGTATTAGTCAATATATTCCTCTTTTCCCGGTTAATATTGCCGTTCAATTTTTATATAACACATTCTCTATTTCTAATATTGTTGATGTAAAAAATACTGCATTTAACGTTCATGCCAGCAAGTCACTTGGTGTACTAACTGTTTACGGCGGACTGCAAATAGAATCATCAACCGTAGATTTTAAGTACACGTTTAAAGACCCGAACGGATTGGACCCTTCTAAGAAAAATCAAGAAATAAGCATGAGTATAGACGGAAATAACAAGTTCAGAATGACAGTAGGCGGTGCATTAAATTTAGCATTCTTTGTAATAAACGCAGATTACAGCCTTGGCAATCAAGGCGTTTTAACAACAGGTTTAACTTTTCAATTCTAAAAGGAGCATTAAATGAAATTTAAAACAAAAATAATTGCAGCTATATTCTTGGGTCTGTTAGTTGTTTCACTAACAAGTTGCGATATAGCAGATGCATTAAAAAACTACCCGGTAAATATTCCCTATTCGGTTGAATTCACGGCTACGGGCAGTAATAATTCTATCTCGGAATCACAAACTTTTTGCATCGATAGCAGTGATACATTTCAAGAATATAAGGATAAAATTAAGGACATAAAATTCACCGAGATTTCGTTTAGAACAATTTCTTATATTCCTGAGAACTTACAAGGTGATGTTACAATAACTTTAAAAGACGGAAACGGCGTAATATTATTTACCGAGAGTATTACCGGAGTAAAAGCAAGCGATTATGTTACAACTCCATATAAAATAACTTTAACTGCGGATGAAATTCAGGCTATTAATCAATATTTACAAGCTGTTCTTGAAACTCAAAGTCAAATTTGTTTTACAGGAAGTTTTAGTATCGATATTACTAGCGGAGAAGGCAATCATACTATAAAAGCTGCATTAGATTTAGTATTTGAAGCCGGTACTGAATTGTAGTACCAATATATTATAAAGCAGAGTCCGGAAGTAAATTAAGCCGGGTTCTGCTTTTATTATCCAATTCTGCACTATAAAATTTTTCTTATTCTTCATCAATTTCCCATTATTTTATCCTATTTGCAAATACAATTGACAAAGTGAAATTTGTTTTAAAAAATTAGTATGTTTGTTTTTTTCTCAAATAACTGCTTAATAATATTTAATGAAAGATATTTCAATTTACATTCACATTCCTTTTTGTGATCATAAATGTATTTATTGTGATTTTTATTCGCTTATTACATTAGAAAATCAAGAATTGTTTTTAGATGCTCTACAAAGGGAAATAAGTTATTATGCTTCCGACTATTCACCGGGAAGGAATGTTAAGACAATATTTTTCGGCGGCGGAACACCTTCGTTAATGAGCGTAAGTTATATTAATCAAATTTTAGAAAATATTAAGTCTCATTTTTCTGTCAACCCTAATGTAGAAATCACACTGGAAACGAACCCGGGTACGGTAGATAATAGTAAATTACAAGGTTTTAAAGACATAGGTATTAATCGATTAAGTATCGGCATACAATCGTTCCACCAAGATGATTTGGAGTTTTTAACTAGAATTCATAACCGCAAGACTGCAATAGATACCGTCAATAATGCAGCTGCCATAGGATTTAACGATATAAGTATTGACTTGATTTTTAACCTGCCGAAACAAACAAAGAAAAAATGGACGGAAAATTTATACGAGGCTCTAAGTTTACCGATAACGCACATTTCAACATACAGCTTAATATTGGAAAGAGGTACTATTCTTAATAAATTAGTACTTGATGGAAAAATAAAAATTGGAGATAACGACTTTGATGCTGATTTGTATGATTCAACTATAAAAATACTAACTAAAAACAGGTTTGTACAATATGAAGTTTCCAACTTTTGTAAACCGGGATTTGAATCGAAGCACAATTTAAATTATTGGAAGCATGGAGACTATTTGAGTTTTGGAACTGCATCACATTCCTTTGTCAATAGTAAAAGATGGTGGAATTATTCGAGTTTAAAGCATTATATCAAAGAAGTTTTCGAAAACGGCAATGCAACCAGAGGATTTGAAATTCTTAGCGACAAACAAAAGTTAGAAGAATATGTTATGCTGGCTTTTCGAAGTAACGGGATTGATTTAAACGAAATGTTTTCTATTTTTGGTAATTCATGGTATAAAAATAATTTTGAGAAACTTTCAGGCCTAATCAAAAATGGTTTTTTGTCCAGATCGAATGGAATTCTTAAGCTTACATCAAAAGGCTATTCTGTCTGCGACGAAATTGTGCTGCAACTAATTTAATTACTTATTTAGGTAATCAATATGTTTAAAATGAAATTACACTGGCAAATATTAATTGCTTTAGTTCTTGGAGTACTTTATGGATTGTATTTAACCGATTATGTACAGTATGTAAGTTGGATGGGAGATTTATTTCTCAGAGCATTACGTATGGTAATTGTTCCATTAATTTTCAGTTCAATTATTTCCGGAGTGGCAAATATAGGAAGTGCTGAAAATTTAGGTCGTTTAGGATTCAAAACTTTTCTGTATTATATAGTAACCAGCACTTTTGCTATTCTTATAGGCTTGGCTATTGTTAATATTATTCAACCGGGTGTTGGCGCCGATTTGGGTTTTACAAAGCATGTACAAGAATTGGATGCTGCACGCAGATCTTTTGGTGATACACTTCTCGATATAATTCCGAAGAATATTGTTAACGCAATGGCAAACGGGAGTATGCTTGCTATAATATTCTTTTCAATTTTCTTTGGATATTTTATACTCAAGGTTGAAAACAAATATACAACTTTGCTTACTGATTTTTTTAATGCGGTCTTTCAAGTAATGATGGAAATTACCATGTTCGTAATTAAGTTTACCCCGCTGGGAATCTTAGGAATTGTTGCGAAGGTTGTTGCTGAGCAGGCGGGAGATTCCAATGCATTGGCAAACATTATAGCGCGGTTAGGATTGTATATGCTTTCCGTTATTTTGGCTTTACTTATTCATGGAACAATTACATTACCCGCAATATTAAAGTTTTTCGGAAAAGTAAATCCGCTCAAGTATGCTAAAGCGATGTCTACTCCACTGTTGACGGCATTTTCAACATCTTCTTCCAATGCTACTTTACCTCTTACAATGGAAGCTGTTGAACACAATGCTGGGGTTTCCAACAAAATTACAAGTTTTACTCTTCCACTTGGTGCCACCGTAAACATGGACGGGACTGCGTTATATGAGTGTGTTGCCGCTATATTTATTGCACAAGCATACGGCATTGATTTATCGGTTGTGCAACAAGTAGTAATTGTAATTACTGCTCTGCTGGCATCTATTGGCGCTGCAGGCATTCCTATGGCAGGTTTAGTAATGATTACAATAATCCTTTCAGCTGTTGGTTTACCTTTGGAGGGTGTTGGTTTAATACTTGCCGTCGATAGAATATTGGATATGATGCGGACTACAATAAATGTTTGGAGCGATAGCTGTGGTGCAGCGGTTATTGCAAAATCGGAAGGGGAAAAATTAAAAATCTAATTAAGGAAATTTAAATGGAATTGAAATCAAAAAAAATTGCCATCATCGGCTGCGGGAATATAGGTTCGGCTATAGCAACGGGAATTATTAAAACAGAATCCGTGAAAAGTGAAAATATTTATATTACAAGAAGAAAGCATGAAGCATTAAAAAAATATAAGAAATTCGGAATCAACACTACCGCCGATAATAAATCAGCAGTTCGCAATTCGGAAATTATTATTATTGCCGTTACTCCGCATCAATTAGATACTGTTTTAATTGATATTAAAGATACTCTGGAAGAAAAAAAACATATCATATTTTCCGTCGTTTCCGGCGTAAGTATAGAAACCATTAAAAACAAAATCGGGAAAAATATTCCGGTCGTAAGAGTTATGCCGAACACGGCAATTAAAATTAGCGAATCTATGACATGCTTAAGTATTCATAAGGAAAATAAAAGAGCGCTCGATTTAGCAAAACAATTATTCGACCTACTCGGAAGCACTCTTATTATCAAAGAAGAATTGATGGTTTCAGCCACTGTCCTTGGTGCTTGCGGACTTGCATTCTTTTTAAGAGCAGTGAGGGCTGCTTCGCAAGGGGGCATTGAAATTGGTTTCCATGCCGAGGAAGCACTTTTTATAGCGGCACAAACTGCTAAAGGCGCTGCTTCGATTCTACTTCAGAATAAGACTCACCCGGAAGAAGAAGTTGATAAGGTTACTACTCCGCAAGGCTGTACAATAGCCGGTCTAAATGAAATGGAGCATCACGGCTTCAGTTCTTCGCTAATTAAAGGTATCGTTACTTCTGCTGAAAAATGTTCGAAGTTATCTTAAATTATCTTGACCCAAAAGGATAAGTCAGTTTGTGAATAAAAAAATCCTTCGTCTTGCAATCCCGAATATATTAAGTAATTTAACTGTTCCCCTTCTAAGTTCGGTTGATACTGCAATAATGGGGCATTTGCCGGATCCAGCTTACCTTGGAGCAATTGCAATAGGTTCAATGATATTCAATTTCCTTTACTGGGGCTTCGGGTTTTTGCGTATGGGTACAACCGGAATGACGGCTCAATCTTTTGGAAGGAAAGATAATAAGGAGATTATTCAAACTCTTACCCGTGCCGTTTTGGTCGCTGTTTCTTTTGCCATCCTTTTTATATTACTAAAAAACATCATCGGAAATATCAGTTTTTCCTTAATTAAAGCTTCTAGTGACGTTGAAACTTTCGGGAGGCAATATTTTGATATTAGAATTTATGCTGCGCCTGCTACTTTAAGTCTTTATGCATTTAACGGTTGGTTCCTTGGAATGCAAAACTCACGCTTTCCATTATTATTAAGTGTTTTCATAAATCTTGTAAACATAGGACTTAACTTTTTATTTGTTTATCAATACAATATGGACGTAGAAGGAATTGCTTGGGCAACAGTAATTGCTCAATATTCAGGAATAATTTTGGCAATTATACTTTTTAATATATCATATAAAAAATATTTTAACTATGTAAACTTTAAACAATTATTTGAACTTGAGAAAATCAAAAAGTTCTTCAGTGTTAATTTTGACATTTTCATTAGAACTTTGTGCTTGATATTCGTCTTTTCGTATTTCACAGCAGAATCGGCAGCCTACGGCGATACAATATTAGCGGCTAATTCCATATTACTTCAACTATGGATGATCCTTTCTTACGGAATTGACGGTTTTGCATTTGCCGCGGAAAGTTTGGTTGGGAAATATATCGGCGCAAAAAAGCGACATGAACTATTAAAAGTAATTCGTCTTACGTTTTATTGGAGTATCGGTCTCGGTATTCTATTTTCACTTTTATTCCTACTGGATATTAAAGGGTTTATTCAGCTTTATACAAACCAACAATTGATAATTGATACAGCTCTTACTTTTGCTGTTTGGACAATTATTGCTCCGCTTATTAACTCATTTTCTTTTGTTTGGGACGGTGTTTACATAGGCGCAACGGCAACTAAGACAATGCGTAACTCAATGCTGTTTTCAACTATAGTGATATTTTTACCGGCTTACTTTTTAACAAAAGGATTTTACGGCAACCACAGTCTCTGGTTAGCAATGATTTTCTTCATGCTTGCAAGAGGAATAACGCTAAGTGTTTTAGCGAAAAATTCTATTTTTGGTATGATAACTAAATCTAAGATTAAACATTAACGTTATATAGCCGTTCGGAAGATTATTCTTAACTTTTCTTAAATACTTCTTTTAGGACTAATTCACAATCGTGCAGTTGTTGTAATACGATTCCTTTTCAATTTTGCTTTAACGAATTGAATTATTTTTTCTTATTTTATAATAATAGTAAATAATAAAAATTCATTATTAGGTTTTACCGAGTTAACCATGGATAATATCGATAAAATTCAGAAAGAAATGCAAAACTGGGAAGCGAACACTTATAAAAAAGCTGTTGAAAAACATCCCGAAAGAAAGTCTAATTTTACCACACAATCATTTAGTCCTATTAATCCGCTTTATACTCCGATCGATATTAAAGAGTTAGATTTTATTGGAGACTTAAGCTTTCCGGGTGAATTTCCATATACGCGAGGAATTCAACCGACCATGTATAGGGGTAAATTATGGACTATGAGACAATATGCCGGATTCGGTACAGCAAAAGAATCAAACAAAAGATACAGGTATTTGTTATCTCAAGGACAAAGCGGGTTATCTGTTGCATTTGATCTGCCGACGCAAATAGGTTATGACAGCGACGATTCGATGGCTGAGGGAGAAGTAGGAAAGGTTGGTGTTGCAATTGATACACTTGCAGATATGGAAATTCTCTTTGAGAATATTCCTTTGGATAAAGTTTCAACATCTATGACAATTAACGCTCCTGCAGCTATTTTGCTGGCTATGTATATTGCCGTCGCTGAAAAACAAGGTGTTCCGAAAAATAAAATAAGAGGCACAATTCAAAACGATATACTAAAAGAATACGTTGCAAGAGGCACTTATATTTATCCGCCGAAACCATCAATGAGAATTATTACTAATATTTTTGAGTATTGCTCAAATGAAGTTCCAAGATGGAATACAATTTCAATATCAGGCTACCATATTCGCGAAGCCGGTTCTACGGCAGCTCAAGAAGTCGGGTTTACTCTAGCTGACGGTATAGCTTACGTAAACGCCGCACTGGAAGCCGGTCTGGACGTTGACAATTTTGCCGGAAGATTGTCTTTCTTTTTTAATGCTCATAACGATTTACTTGAAGAAGTAGCCAAATTCAGGGCTGCAAGAAGAATGTGGGCTAAAATTATGAAAGATAGATTTAATGCAAAAAAAGAACGTTCGTTAATGTTAAGATTTCATACTCAGACAGCAGGCTCTACCTTAACCGCGCAGCAAGTGAATAATAATATAATTAGAGTTACAATTCAAACATTAGCTGCAGTTTTAGGCGGCACACAAAGTCTTCATACAAATTCAAAGGACGAAGCTTTAGCTCTGCCAACTGAAAAATCAGTTAAAACCGCATTAAGAACTCAGCAAATTGTTGCTCACGAAAGCGGACTTACAAACACTGTTGATCCGTTAGCGGGATCATATTTTGTTGAAACTTTGACGAACAAAATTGAGGAAGAAGCAAATGAGTATATTAAAAAGATAGATTTGATGGGCGGGATGATAAACGCTATTGAAGCCGGTTATGTTCAAAAGGAAATTCAAAAATCCGCATACCAATTTAACAAAGAGTTGGAAAGTAAGGAGAAAATTGTTGTTGGTGTAAATGAATATATTGAAGAAGAAGATCAATATTCGGATCTTCTAAAAATTGATAAGCAGATTCAAGAAAATCAGAAATTATTTCTAAAAAAGATAAAATCCCAAAGGGATAACGACGTTGTTAAAGCAAAGCTAAGCGAACTTAAAAATGCAGCAAAAACAGAAAGAAATTTGATGCCGTATATTGTTGAAGCTGTTAAAACCTATGCAAGCATTGGAGAAATTTCTAATACTTTAAGAGATGTTTTCGGGGAATATCACGAAAGTGTAATAATGTAATATAAAGTAAATAATTTAAGATTATTGAGGGTATAATGGATATTTCGCACATTGAACATATTGGAATAGCAGTTAAGAATTTGGATGAGTCGATTAAACTTTACGAAAATATTTTGGGAATGAAATGCTACAGAATAGAGGAAGTAAAAGATCAAAAAGTCAGGACGGCATTTTTTAAGATAGGGCAAACCAAGCTGGAACTTCTTGAACCTACAGATACTACCAGCCCGATAAATAAATTTATTGAGAAGCGTGGTGAAGGTCTGCATCATATTGCGCTGAATGTTGATAATGTAAATACCGCTTTGAACGAGCTGTTTGTTAAAGGAATAAAGCTAATAGACGAAAAAGCGCGTGACGGCGCCGAAGGTCTGCAAATTGGTTTCGTCCATCCAAAGTCTGCTAACGGTGTTTTACTGGAATTTTGCAGCTCTAAATAGAATCCCTTTTCTAATAATTTCCCCCTTGCTTTTTCTTATTCTTCCCTATCAAATCCATGTTTTTTAGTAAAATTTAATTCGAATAAGCAAACTATTTTCAAGGTATTTTTTGAGTGTTTTTTTTAATAATTTTATTTCTTACATTATAAATTAATAAATTAGAATTGTTAAAAGGGACTATTATGAGGACTTTAAGTATTATTATATTAACTTCTGTTTTAAGTATTCAGTTGTTAGCACAGAATGGCGAAAACCTGTGTGCGGCAGCTAAAAAGGCTTACTATTCTAAAATTTTCAAAACATCTCAAATTCAATATCCCGAAGATGAGAATATAGATGTAACATATTATAAATTAAATCTAAATATTAATTATGCATCCCAACAAATTTCCGGTATTGTAACAGTTGATGTCAAAAGTACGGTAGCAGATCTCGGGCAATTCTTTCTTGATCTACAAGATGTTTTAACCGTTGACTCTGTTACTTCGGGAAGCTCTAGACTTCGATTCACACATTCACAAAATAAAATAAGCATCACTCTTTCTAAAAGCTTTTCGTTAGGTAAACAATTTTCCGTTAAAGTTTTTTACCATGGTCATCCGGGATCTTCCGGTTTCGGCAGTTTTGAGTTTGGTGATCATAACGGGCAACCGGCAATTTATACATTAAGCGAACCTTACGGGGCAAGCGATTGGTGGCCCTCAAAAGATACTCCGGCAGACAAAGTAGATTCATCCGCTGTTTGGGTTACAAGTGACAGTTCCTTTTACACTGTTTCTAACGGGTCTTTGGAAGAAGTGATTAATAACAATGACGGAACAAAAACATACAAATGGAAAAATCATCATCCGATTGCAAACTATCTGATATCCCTTGCAATGGCAAACTATGCTATTTATAAAAACTATTTTGTTTATGCTCTTGACGATACAATGGAAGTTATTAATTATAATTATCCTGAAAATTTAACCGCAGCCCGGAAAAATCAATTAGATGAAACAGTAAGTATGCTGCAGATTTATTCTAACTTATTCGGTCCTTATCCATATCTCGATGAAAAATACGGACATGCTGAATTCGGCTGGGGCGGAGGTATGGAACATCAAACCGTGTCATCAATGGGAGCTTTTGGAACAACAATTCAGTCACATGAACTTGCACATCAATGGTTTGGTGATAAAGTTACATGCAAGGATTGGCACCATATTTGGCTTAACGAAGGATTCGCTACTTATTCGGAAGCCTTATACCAAGAATTTACAAACGGCAAAGGAGCTTACAATAATGAGATTAACTTTGACATTAGCCGGGCAAAATCAGCAGTTGGAACTATATATGTTCAGGATATAAACAGTATCGGTGAAATATTTAACGGAGCTAGAAGTTATTCGAAAGGATCTGTTGTGTTGCATATGTTAAGAGGAATTGTTAGTGATACTAATTTTTTTAATATATTGAAAGCATATTTATCAGATCCTCAATTGGCTTACGGAGTTGCTACAACAGAAGATTTTCAAAGGGTTGCACAAGATGTTTCAGGTCAGGATTTAAATTACTTTTTTCAAGAATGGATCTACGGTGAAGATTATCCTAACTATACTTTTGATTGGGGCTATACCCATTTATCGGGTCAGCAATACCAATTCAATTTTAATGTAAGTCAGGCAAATCATAGCAATCCTACTTTTTTCACTATGCCTATTCAAGTTAAAGTTACTACAACTTTTGGCGATACCTTGCTAACGGTTTTCAATGACCAAAAAATTCAGAATTTTAAATTTGAAATCACAGGTGAACCTCAAAACATTTCAATCGATCCGAATAATTTAATACTTAAAGAAATTCAAAAAGTTACTACAGGTATCACCTCCGAATCCAAAATTGTTAATAAATTTAGACTATTTCAGAATTATCCCAACCCATTTAATCCGACAACTACAATTAAATATTCAGTAACAAAGGAAACACACCCCTTTATCCCCTCTCGAGAGGGGAAAGAGCGAAGCGACAGGGGTGTGTTGGTGACGTTAAACGTTTATGATTTACTTGGCAGAAAAGTAACTTCCTTGGTAAATAAAATGCAGCAACCCGGCAACTATAAAGTAGAATTTGATGCCTCTTCCCTGCCAAGCGGAATTTATTATTATAGAATAAAATCGGGGACTTACAGCAAGGTAAAAAAAATGATTTTATTAAAATAATTTTCAAATAAATATTTCAGGTGATAATTATGAAAAAAATTATACCGTTTATTTTAATCACGATCTTGTGTTTTTTTAACGTTAAAGCTGAAAATAGTAATAAGTATAAGACTCATTCACAAAAATCAGTTTTAGTATCAGTTCCGCACTCAATTTTCAACATCAATAACATATCGACCTACATTTACGCCAATGGTGATGCTGATATTAAACCAGATGGAAATTCTGGTTTATTTTTCCCCAAAGGAAGCAATAAAACTATTGTTTTTGAATCGGGTTTAGTTTGGGGCGCTAATATTAACGGTCAAATTCGAGTTGGGGGCTCGACATACAGTTCAGGACTACGATCCGGCAAGATATTAACTAACGGTAGTCCACAAGATCCAACTGATCCTAAAGCAAGAGTTTTCAGAGTTCGTCCGGATTATAAAACGGGTGATTTATCATCAGAAATTAATGATGGTGAAGGAACAGAAGAAGAAATTAGAGCGCAATATAAAAAGGATTGGAACGAATGGCCGGCGGATGATGGAGCTCCATATGATGATAAAAATAATAACGGAATATATGAACCCGGAATAGATATTCCCGGAGTGCCCGGTGCCGATCAAACTCTTTGGTTCGTTGCAAACGATTTGGATTCCAATCAAACAAAATCACTCTACGGTTCTTTACCCTTTGGAGTGGAAGTACAAGTAACTGTTTGGGGTTATGCAGACAGATATCCGTTCAGTAATATAATATTTAAAAAATATAAGTTAATAAATAAAAGCAACTCAAACTTTGATGATATGTATTTCTCTATCTGGACTGATCCGGATGTTGGTGATGCGGCAAACGATATGTCCGGGTGTGATACAAATTTATCTCTAATGTTCGCATATAATGGTCAAGAATACGATGAAGTATATGGGATGACCCCGCCTGCTGTTGGATTCGAGCTGCTTCAAGGACCAATAGTTAAAAGCGAATCAGAAGATAAAGCAATATTCAATAATAAGTTAATTCACGGATATAAAAATCTAAAGATGTCATCATATTATTTTTTCGTTTGCGGTGGTTTATACGGCTACCCGCCGACGATAGGAGATTACAATGGATCACTTGAATATTATAGTATAATGAGTTGTCCTCTCTGCTGGCCTAGAGGTCCTTTTATGGACTCAACTAAATTCCCACTTTCCGGGAACCCGCTAACCGGGGAAGGATGGGTATGGGTAGATAGTACTTTGGGTACAAGCTGTGGTGATGTAAATCATGGCTTAGTTTCCGGTCCTTTCGATATGGCTGTAGGAGATACACAGGAAGTCGTTTTTGCTGAAATTGCTGCTCTTGGAAAAGATAGATTAAACGCCGTTAGATTATTAAAATTCTATAGCAGTATAATCAAAGAGAAATATAATAACTTAGATAACTTTGGATCTATACCCCGTATGCAGGTTCCCGATGATTTAAGTTACTCAAATTTTGGGAGTTATAACACAATCCAACTGCAAATTAAAAAAGACAACGATATTCAAGCTTTTTCCGAAAATAATTTTTCATTTGAGGGTTACAATCTCTACCAGTTTTATTCGGATATATTATTGGAAGGAAACGCAGTAAAAATTGCAACCTTTGATAAGATTGATGGAATTAAAGATATTCGCGGACTACTACCTGAGTGGAACACCGGTTACACAACCAAAGGAGTTGTAGAACAAGGTTCTGATTCCGGAATTCCGGAATCTTTTACCGTAGATAAAGATTATACGACGAACTCTTCACTGATTAAAGGTAAGAAATACTATTATGGAATTACTTCCTATGCTATTAATTCAAATCCTAACGCTGAGATCAAATCCATAGAAAGTCCTATTAAAACAGTTGAATTGAAGTTCCAGGAAAATGTAGAAGGGCCTTCATACGGTGATACTCTAAGTGTTACCCATATCTCCGGTTCCGGTGATGTGGAGATAAAAGCAATCGTTACAAATCCGTCTCAGTTAACAGGTCATGAATATCAAATATCTTTTGAAGAAATTGATGACACTCTATATTGGGATCTAACTGATTTGGACAACAACAATATACTTTTAAGTCAAATTCCAGTAATATTTACTCATCATTATTTGCGTAATTATATAGTATTAAATAAAATTCCAATTGATGGCTTTAAAATACAAGCAGTGGAATCTGAGGGTTTCAAGAAAGACGGAGATGGAATAATTGAAGTCGCTTATGGCGGACATAAATTAACAAAAGATGAATATGATTTACGCGGAGCACCTTACGGCGGGAATAAAGTTTGGCATAGCCCGAATTCCGAGGGAGTTAATGGGAATAATGACCGGTACTACTTAAGTGCAAGCGGTTCCGGTTCAATTTCAAGAATATTAAGATATATAGATTTTGCACAACCGAGAGATTTTGAATTAAGGTTCACAGAGAATGGCGGGCTTGGAATATACGCATTTGAAGATAATAAGATAACACATGTACCATTTGAGCTTTGGGATATCGGTATAAACACTCCTAACGACACAAGTGACGATGTAAGGATGATACCCTTTCTTCATTCACAAGATGACGGTACTAAAGCAGAGTGGGGCTGGGCAAACGGAACCGATAATTATTGGGGTTTCCCTGCATCGGATATAATTTACTGGATGGACCCGGAAGGAAGCAATGGTTTTGACAATTTTACTAATGTTTGCACACAATCCGGTGGTGCCGGAGCAATTTACAATTCCACGTTTGATAATAGTACAAGCGGGTATTGGACAAACTTTCACGGCGGGTCTGTCTATCCTATTGGGGGACTGACAATTTGCGATTATGATAGGGACGGAAATCCTCCGCCGCCTGGAACTACTATTCGTTTTTTAACAAATAAACCAATAACATCAAAAGATAAATTTACATTTAAAACAAAAAAGGTACTTGCAAAAATTTTCCCAAATAAATTTGAAGTATTCCAAAACTATCCTAATCCGTTTAATCCGACTACAACTATTAGATTTTTCTTACCTGAAGACGGAAACGTAAAACTTACGGTATATAATATGCTCGGTCAAAGAGTAAAGAAATTACTGAACAAAAAGATGTTAGCCGGGAAATATGAAATACCCTTTAACGGAAGCAATTTGGCAAGCGGAATTTATCTATACACATTAAAAACAGATAAGAAAACCGAAGTAAGGAAAATGGTTTTACTCAAGTAATAATTATATCCTAAATCTTGAACTCTACGTTTTAACTGTGAATATCAACAAACTAAAAGTAATTCTTCTCTTGCATTTTTGATAAATAATTTTAAATTGTAAATCAAAAATGGAGTAAAAATGCTGAAATCATTTACTTTGTTTAACTTTAACGTAAAAACTTTTCTTATTCTTATCTTCCTTGCTTTATTTATTTTTAGCTGTCATCAAGAAGAAACAATTATTCAACCCGAGACCGATGCTGTTCCCATTGTTACAAAACTAAATCCGGTTACACAACCGGATAATTGGATGATCTTAAAACCCGGTACGGAATTTAAAATAAAATGGAAACCTACAAAAGGAATCAGCAAAATTAAAATTCAACTTGTTAAAAAGTTTGTCCCCAAATATATAATTTCGAAATCTACACCTGATGATGGTGAATATGATTGGCGTATTCCGTTAGATATGGTCCCTTCCCATCATTATAGAATTGAGTTAGTAGCTACTAATAGGGATTATGCTGCAAGTACAAGTGTTGAATTTGAAATTTTAGATACGGCGAGTATTCATTCCGGTGGATTCTAATATTTTACTTTAGTACAATTGGCAGTTTAGGATATTATTTGAGATATTTAATTATTTCCATCTCGGCATGCTCTATATCTTCAGCAGTATCAACCTCAACGCATCTGTAGCTGCCTAAATCAACAGCATAAATTGAATTACCGTTTTCCATTGCTTTCTCAAAAGCTGCTTCATAAAAAACATTAGACTTCCCTTCTTCTAAAATCATTCTATCAAGTATTATATAAAGTTCATTAACAAACCGGTTATTAAATTTCTCAATTCCTATCGATTCTCCATCCGCTTCATTTAGATCAATTTTCTTGCTAATATTTTTAATTTCATTTTCACCGGTAATTGCAACTTTCATTTCTTCTTCATTAGTTTCTGCAGTCAGTCGAACAGCCAAACAATTTTCATAACTTGATTTCAAAAGCAAAGGAATAATTCTCCGGTCAAAAATAATATCACTATCTAATAATAAAATATCAGATGATCGGACAGACTCTTTACAAAGCCAAAGCGAGTAAATATTGTTGGTGCTGTCATATTTTTCATTATAAATAAATTCTATATTTAATGCCGAATAATTTTTTGAAACAAATTCTTTAATCTTACTTTCCAAATATCCGGTTACAATAACAAAATCGTTTATACCGTTATCTAAAAGATTATCTAAAGTTCTGCCGAGAATTGTTTTATTCCCGATTTCAAGCAAACATTTTGGTGTATCATTTGTTAACGGTCTAAGTCTGGAAGCAATCCCGGCAGCAAGAATAACACATTTCATGCGGCATTTACAGGATTTAGTGAATTGTTAACTCTTTTCTGAATTAAGTAGAGCAAAAGAGCATAGATATTTAATACCGTAACCATTCCGTATAAAAATACATCTAATCTGTTAATCATCAAGCAAACAATTAAAAAAGTTAACTCTGTTGTAGGACCTATAAACGTCCACAAACGAATCATAATTTTATTTTTTTTATAATACTCTTTAGGATTAAAAAGCTTAGTCTCAACTTTCAATTTATTTGAAGAAAGACTAATTTGAATTCTGGAATACTTAAGATAAATCAGTATTAAAATTCTATCAATTAAATTAGTTCTATTTGCTTTTAATTTTTTATATTCACTTTCGTATTTCTCAAGATCATCACCAAGAATACTTTCTCTATTTAAGGCATAGTCTAAAAATTGATTCCTGTAAAAATCCAAAGCAATTGAATGTGCCGCGTTGCTTAGTCCTGCTAAAATTGTAAGTCCCCAATAAAAAAGCGGATCGTTCGTGTGACTTGCGAATCCTATCCCGATACCGATATATGCAAAAATTGAAACTATATAGTCGGAAAACCCGTCAACTATTCGTCCGGTGAGTGTTCCATTGTGTTTTAATCTGGCAAGCTGCCCGTCGCTGCAATCGAGAATGTCATTAATAATATAGAGTACCCCGGCAATGAAAAATGCGAGGGGTAAATTCGTCATTAGTAATAATCCGCCCAAAATTCCAAAGACAACTGCTATCCACGTTACTTGGTTTGGAGTAATATTGGTATTATAAAATGCTTTAACTAATAAAAATGCAAGCAGTCTATAAAAAATGAGGTCAAGGATTTCCTCAACTTCGACCAGTTTAAGTGATTTTTTATAATTGTTAATAAAGCTCATGAGTTCAAAATTAATAAGCAAATTCCTTGATTGCATCTATAACCTTTCTGTTCTGTTCCTGTGTACCAATAGTAATACGCAAATGAGAATTTAAAACCTCTTCGTTCATAAATTTAATTATTATTTCTCTTTTTGTTAAAAACTCTTTCAAAGGTTCCATTATTTGTTTAGGCACTTCAACAAGTACAAAATTTGCATCGGATTTAAATACCGTAAATCCCGGTAAAGCACCCAGTTCCTTATAATAGCTTTCTTTATCAGCATTCATCTTAGCAACTAAATCTTCGTAATACTCAGGTGAATCAAGAGCTGCAATAGCAATTTCTTCCGAAAGCTGATTAAATCCCAGATAACGGTTGGCAATTCCAGCTAATTTAGTTAAGTTCTGCCCAATAATTGCATAACCGATTCTTATTCCCGCAAGTGCATAATATTTTGAAAATGATCTTATTATAACCAAATTAGGAAATTTATTTACAAGATTAGTTACATGGTCATTATTATTATTACTCCAGTATGCCTCATCCAAAGCAACTACAGTATCTTTCAATTCAGTTAAAATTAAATCTAAATCTTCACCGGAAAGTGAATTTCCAGTCGGGTTATTAGGTGAACTTATAAGAACTAATTTTGGTTTTTCTTTTTTAATTATGAAAAGGATTTTATCTACATCATAATAAAAACTATCCTCTCCCTTAGATAACGGATATTCTATATTTATTCCGTCAACTTCATCAGCAATTTTTTTGTAATACCACCATGAAAAAGAAGGAACCATAAGTTTCTGACCCGGACCGAGATAACATTGAACAAGCTGCTTTAGTATATCTTCGGCACCATAACCAAGTATTACACGATCTTCATCAATATTAAAATCATTAGCAAGTCTTTTTGATAAAATACTTTTTATTCCTTCTTTATAAGCTTGGGAATAATAATAGAAAAGGTTTTTATCCGGCATTTTTAGCACATCGTAACAAGCCGGTGCTGGACCGTAATTGTTTTCGTTCCTATGCAAATTAATTGTTTCCATTTTTCCCTTCTCTCCTAATATATTTTTTCAGCTTTCTAACTTAACAAAAGGAAATCTAAACCTCAATTGTTCAGTTTAGTATAACAAAGTATTCAATTATATTTCAATTAGGAATAATACAAAACAGATGATATTCAGATTAACTAATTTTTAAAAGATATACTAATTAAAAAACATTTGGATTGCCTTAAAGCCCAAATATCCACCGATAAAAAATAAAACTAAACCAAGACCGTTGATAATTCTATTTAGAATTCCAACCCTAATTTTGTCTCTATGCTTAACCATAAATCTTGCTAATTGAATTAACCAAATAAGCGCTCCCAATGCAACCGACAAAGCAAATATAAATGTAAGGAAAATAGTTGAACCTGCACTTGATTTTTCCTCCGTAATATTTTTATTGTTTTCTTGGCGTAAATTATTTTCTTCTAAATCTTCCAATTTTTTAAATTCAGAGCCGGTTAACTTGGAAACTGAATTAACATTTTCATTTAATAATACATCAAGTCCGCCGGTATTAAGTCCGAGCGAGGAAACAAAAGATAGTGTAATAAATGCGGCTACTAACCAACCAATAAATAAAGCGGGGTTAGTTAAATTTAAGATTAAGCCTGTCCTCATGCCTCCACTGTTTTCCATCTTATCGGTAACAATTTTATTAGAACCGAATTGTTTAAAATCCAACTTTCGGCGCATAATATTTATGCTGGAATAAACAACAAAAAGAGCACCAATAAGTAAAAGGTATGGAATAATTGGAGCATAAAAAGAGATTAAAGCAGCAATACCGTAAACGACAATAAAAACATAAAAAAATTCAACTATTGATGCTCCTAAAGCCGTCCTTTCGCAAAAACGTAATTTCCCTTCAAGCGCCTTAGATATTATTATAATACTAACAGGACCGGCAACGGGTATGGAAAAAATTACTCCCGCTAAAAATCCCACAACGGCTAAAGTGATTATACTTTCTAACATTTTATCTAATTACCATTTCAATCCGGTTAACATAAAATTTATTAATTTCATATATATGTTGAACAATAACTCATTTATTATTTTTTTACAAAAATTTGAAGCCAAAAGTTACATTCATTATTCAGTATTTGCAAACAACAGATTTGATAGAGATAATTTTAAAGTAAGTTTCAGTGCTGTTCAAAATATAACAAAAGTAATATCAATAATTAACTGAAGTTACGCAAAAGCCATAATTTTTAA
>BDSW01000225.1 GCA_002898175.1 bacterium BMS3Abin04 | reverse complement strand
TTTTGAATCCTTTGTCTGCTGCAATTTTGTCTGCTTCTTTTGTTTGTAGAGTTTTGTAAGCTTGTGCGTGCTTTGTTTTCTTCCATATTTTGTACTGATCACCAATCTTTTTAGATTTATGACACATGCTGCACTTTTTAACGCCAATATATTTGTGTGCTTTTTTTTGAGCAGAAATGTTATTAACTGAAACTGCAAACAAAAAAATGAAAAAAACATAGCTTAAGATTTTTAAAGTTTTCATTTCCTCCTCTCGATTATTTGATGATGGTTAATTATAAGATATATTACTCTTTATTTCGAATTATAATATACAAGATAATTATCTTTTTGACAATCGTCTATAATAAAAATTGCAAGAATGATGATAGCTCATAACTCAACATAATGTTATGAGTAAACATCACCTATTTGATATGGCAAGTTAAACAAAGTCGACTTCTATGGTTCGATTTGATTAAAAGTTTATTTAGACCATTTAATCCATGGGCATCATGACATGAAGTACACTGCATCATTCCATGAGAAAGCATATCTTTATTAATTGTAGAACCCAAACCCGAAGTTGATGAATTGGGAGAGTATAACTCACCGTCTTTCATTGCAAGGATATCATCGTACACGAAAGAGATGGGGTGATTTTTCCCTAAGTCCGTTCCTAAATTAGCATATCCCGGTATTCTTTGGCCTCCTAAATCGTCAATTGCTACTGTACCATCGTGACAGCTAAGACAGAGTTTTGAAGAACCGGTTGGCTGTCCTACTACAGCGTCGAGTGTTGCACTGCTATAAACAGAATATATTGTTTCTATCGGTCTTTCAACCCATTTAGGATGATCTCTAATAGTTTGCTTAGAATCGGTAGAAACATGACAAACTTGGCAATTAACGTTTTGAGAAGAATGAAAACGTGTGTATGAATTCTTACCGACTATATTTCCCTTACAGAAAGTAGAATTAATGTTAAAACCCAAGAAGAATAATATAATCCAAAATTTAAATAATTTATTATAATTTGTTAAATTATACAATGTTAACAATATCCCTTTTATCGTGAACCACTTGTAAGACTAATAATTAATTAGATTGCTTAAGATATTATCGGGGATTTTATAATTAATTTAAATCTTATTGTATAGAAAGATGAAAAAAGAGGGGAATGAAGAGAATAATTTAATTACTTTGCCGCATAATATAATGAAGCTGTTCAATGGTTAAAATATCTCTTCTAAAGTGTATTAAATCTGATCTGTGATAAGTTATTAAAGTTTTTTAATCATTATTTCAATATATTTATTTAAGAAAATTAAGTGGTGAATTTCTATTTTTAATTCAATCAGTTATATACTAATTTAGATAATCAAATTATTTAGCAAAGTAATTTATGAAAAGTGCTGTATGTATTTTTATTTTAGTTGTTTTTATTACCGAGATTCAATATTCACAAACGGTTGTTAAAAAAGAATATAATTCCTACTCAAATGCAATTGTATTAACTTTTGAAGGCGGTTTTACAAACGCTTATACTGATTTTAGAGTTAATAAGTTTGAACAATTCGGTAGAGGTTCGTTGGAATACTTTTTCCCGTCTACTTTGTCCGGAACCTTCGGCTTTAAAATAGTTGGCGGCGGAGGTTATCTTGGCGGTACGGGCGGAACAGGGTATAGTTTGCCTCCGATATCATTAATAAAAAATTTAAAAACAAGTTTTATGTTTTTAGGCGGAGGATATTCATATATTTTATCGCTCAGTAATATTTTTCATCCTTATATCTTTGTAGGTATTTCTTATTTATCATTCACTCCAAGAGATGAAAACGGGTTTGACCTTTCTAAAATATCTTCGTTAAAGTATGATAAAAGTGATATCAACTATAATGGAGAAATAGGGCTGCGGTTGCTAATATTTAAAAATATAAGTTTAAACTTTAGTGGCGTGCTACATGTTAATCCGAATGATAACTTGGACGGATTTAAGCAAGGACGTAACAATGATCTTTTTTATACGGTTGGAATGGGTTTATCTTATAACTTTTTCCCGGAAGAGGATGCTGATGGCGACGGCGTTGAAGATGCGGATGATCAATGTCCAAATACGCCGAAAGGAGTTGTGGTAGATAAATTTGGTTGTCCTATTGATTCTGATAATGATGGTGTACCGGATTACCTGGATAAATGTCCTAATACTTTACCGAATATTAAAGTTGACGATGATGGATGTCCACGCGATAAAGACAGAGACGGTGTGCCGGATTACCTGGATAAATGCCCCAAAACCCCCAAATATGTAAAGGTTAATAATAAAGGATGTCCTGTCGATTCTGATGGAGACGGTATTCCGGATTATCTCGATAAATGTCCCGGAACTCCATACGGGCAAAAAGTTGATGATTCCGGATGTAGTAAAAAAATTAAAAAGGCTTTGAAAGAGGTTAATAAGTTAGTAATTAATAAGTTTGAGTTTGGCAAAGCGAATATTCCTGAAAATGCAATACCGGTACTGAATAAATTTATTTTATATTTAAAATTGAAACCGGATACTCATTGGAAAATTATCGGTCACACGGATAATCTAAGATCATACTCCGAAAATTATATTCTTTCGCTTAAAAGGGCTAAATCGGTCTTAAGCTATTTCCTCAAAAACGGTATAGATCGGAAGAGATTTAAGATTGTTGGAATGAGCTATATGCAGCCTGTAGCAGATAATGAATTAGCATACGGAAGATCGTTAAATAGACGAGTTGAGATTATTTTGATGAACAAAAAATAATGATAATAAGTCAGCTCTCAGTTGTAATTTACACTAGACAAACTTTAT
>BDSW01000224.1 GCA_002898175.1 bacterium BMS3Abin04 | reverse complement strand
TAATATATTTTTTAATTTCATTTCTTAATTCAAATTCATTTATTGATACTTCTCTCGGTAATCTGAAAGAAAGATCCAGAAATCTGCTGTTAAGACTTTTTATTTCCGTTTCGGCAACTAGTTCCCCAACTTGGCTAATTCCTCGTCCCATTCCCGTCATACTTGATAACATTAAATCTCCAAAAAAAAGTAACGCTAAATTTAGCCAAATTATTACTAGCAATCAAAATATTAAACTTTTGTGTAAGAATTAATAAAGACTAAAATGCTTCTCCAATTCCTAACTGAATTGTAAAGTTGTTTCTAAAGGTATGTGCATCTTTTAGTCTGTTAAAGATATTCCTTCTATCCAGAGGATCGTATAATTTCATCCCAAGATCAATTCTAATTGGAGCGAATGAGGAGTAATATCTGAGTCCAAATCCAAATGCTACGGCAGTTTCATCATATCTGAATTCTTGGTAACTATTCCATGTATTTCCAAAATCCAAAAAAACAGCTGATCCGAAATTACCGAATAAATGATTTCGCGATTCAATTGAACCTTCGAATAAGAAAAAACCGCCAGGAGTTATACTCCTTTCCAACTCTTCCCTTGTTGGATTTTCCGGAATTTTGTTTGCATTGTTCTGAGGTACTAAGTCACCGGTTTTCCAACCCCTAACGGAGTTACTACCGCCTGCAATAAACCTTTGGTTCAAAGGTATATCAAATTTATTGCCGTTGTAAACATTTATAAGACCGGTTTTGAGTTTAATTCCAAACGCAGAATTTTCATTTTTATAAACAGGTAAATAAGCTGATGAAGTAAATAAAATTTTATAATATAAAGGACTATTAAAGTTATAACCCCCAACTTTACTCAAGAGATATGGAATCGAATTGCCTTCTTCCAGTGTTAGTGAAAGTCCGTATCCTCTGCTGGGGAAAATATAATTGTTGGTTTTATTGGCTCCGAACTGAACGCCCAAGAGAACATTAGTACTCTTACTTACTATTTGTCCCGAGATGTTTATACTACCCTGGCTTAATGAGTCAATCTTTTTAATATATTCATTCTGAAAAATGTATTTTGAGTTCTCAAATTTCAAATAAGCAGATAGATAATCAAGATAGGTATATTGGGCAAGCTCAAAGTTTAGGTTTAGTTGTGTTCCGATTATCTGAGCATTGTACTCTTGTTTTTTCTTTTGAAGAGTATAATTTGTTTCAAGCTTAGTATTGATCGGTTTGTTGAAAAGAAAAGGTTGTTCCAGGCTTAATCTTGCATCGGCAAATCCGAAAATATTTTTATCATTGATAGATAAATTGGAAATAAAGTCAGCTATATTTTGAGCCGCTGCCGATAGTCTGAAAGTAAACTTTCTTGCATCCCCTAAGAAATTTTTTTTTGTAAAGCTAAGTCCTAAACCAAGTTTAAACGAGTTATCTTCGTTAATACCAATTATTTCTGGCGCGAGTTCGTGAAGCAAACCGACATCCGTACTAATTTTTATTGGAACGAGATTACCGGACGTATCGCCAACTACTCCACGAACAAGTGCAGATGTAAACAGGTTTGTTCGGTATAATCTAATCTGGGCTTTTTTCATGTCGTATAAACTATAGTTTGAACCAACTTTAATGTTTGCAATATCTTCTATTAATTTATCGGTTACCAGTTCTTGACCAACACCGGTTCGCTCAACTTCAACTTTGCTTATCTTATATTTTTTACCCGGAGCAAAAGATAAAACAAGATCGACAATGTTTTTTATTGTATCAATATCCGCTTCAGGTACTTTTGCTTTAGCAAGCATATACCCATGGTCATGTAAAAAATTGATAATAAAGTTATTGTTGTTATCTACTATTGCATCAGAATAGTAGGTATTACTGTCAATCATTATATCTTTCTGAATTTCACTTTGGTAGATTTTAGAAATCTTTGTAAGTCCTTTTATTTTGATATTTCTAATCTTAGAAGGATTTCCTTCTACAATAAAATATATCAGCCTTGCTTCTTCCTCGGATTTATTTAGTCTGTATATAGAAGAAATTTTTGAGTTGAAAAATCCTTGTGACATATAATAATTTTTCATTGATTCAATATCAATTGTGATTAAAAGAGAATCAAAGAAAACGGCATTTTCTCCTAAGCCGCTAAAACTATTAAGAAATTTTGAAAACCAACCGGGAGATTCTTTTGATGTAATGACATTACTAAGGGTAGAAGAAGAAATAAAATGATTACCTACAAACTCTATATCGGTTAATTCGTAATTATTTTTTTGTGCTTTAGAGATGTTAAATGATAAGAAATAAAGCAGAATAAAAATAATTGCAATATTAAAATATTTAAATTTCGAATAATATTTAACGAAAAATTTCATATATCAGTTTTTGATTTCAACTTGTGTGCCTACTTTTGTAACCGAAAATAGCTCATCAATATTTTCGTTGCTGACTGCTATTGAACCGTCTGTCCAATTAAATACAAAAGGCAGATTCTTAAATATAAAATTGTACTTTCCAATACCGTGTATTCCAATTTCGGCTCCTAAGGGTGTATCAGACGGAGGGCACTGGTTATAGTCGTGTGAGTATTTAATTTTCATGTATTCCTTTCTTGTAATAATCCTATTTTGAAGAGCTTCCGCAGCATCTTTTGTTGAAGGATAATTTAGTTGAAGATTTTTATAATACTTAAAATTTGTATCTTTTCTACATATTCTATATTTACCTATAGGTGTTGCATAGTCTCCTTTAAAAGTTTTCATATAGCTGTTGTTTCTTCCAAACACAGCTTTATAACTTTTAATTTTCATTCCGTTCGAGTAAAGATCCAAATGATAATTTTTCCGATCAATAATTATTCTGACATTTTGTAATTTTTTTAATCCCTTATTATGTATTGCTTCCGGAAGTGTTATTTCTCTAATATTGAGAATAATCCCATAAAAAATCATTCCTATAAAAAATATTAGAATACTTGCTATTATATATATTATGTTTCGAACCATACTAACCGACGCTACAGTTTTGATTTTAAGTATTTTTCATAAATAGAAAAATATAGAAATAAAAAAGTACGAAAAATAAAATTCTTAATCACTGAGGAGAGAAATTATGGATAATTAAAATAAAGGACTAAGATAAATTTTACAAACGTATTTTATCTTAGTCCCTCGAAAATGATTAGCTCTTTGAAGCTTCTACTACTGCAATGGCAGTCATGTTAATAATATCGTCTACACTTGCGCCGCGTTGAAGAACATGAACAGGTTTTTTCATGCCCATTAAAATAGGTCCAATCATAGTTGCATCTGTTAATCTTTGGAAAAGCTTGTATGCAATATTACCCGAATGAAGATCGGGGAAAACAAGCACATTAGCTCCGCCCTTAATATTAGTAAATGGGAATTCAGTAGCTAATATTTCTGCGTCCACAGCTGTATCCGCCTGCATTTCACCATCAAGAATAATATCAGGTCTCGTTTTATTTACTATTTTAACAGCATCGGTTATTTTTTGTACTTCAGGGTGTTTTACACTTCCAAAGTTACTGAACGATAGCATTGCTACCTTAGGTTCAATATCGAATTTTTTAACAGTATCGGCAGCGCTAATGGCAATCTTTGCCAGATCTTCTGCATTAGGCAGGATATTAACGGTTGTGTCTGCTAAGAAATATATTTTTCTATTGTGAATCATAATATATAAACCGGATACCAAACCGATATTTTCCTTTACACCAACACACTGTAATGCAGGTTTTATAGTATAAGGATAATGGCGCGTAATGCCGCCAATCAAAGCATCGGCATCACCGTTTCTAACCATCATTGATCCAAAATAGTTGGATCTGATTAGAAATTTTTTAGCATCGCCCTTAGTTACACCTTTTCTTTGACGTAAAGAAAAGAAATCCTCAGCATACTTGTACAACTTATCTGAGTTTTCAGGGTCAATTATGTCGCAGAAATCTTTTGTAAATCCAAATTCTTCAATTTTGGATTTAATAATTTCTTCATTACCTAAAAGAATCGGTTTTGCTAATTTTTCAAATGTAGCAATATGATAAGCTGCTCGAATAATTCTATCATCTTCACCATCCGGATAAACAACTTTCTTTGGAGTACGTTGAGCTTTCTGTACCATTATTCTCATAATTTCTTGAGAGAATCCTAAGCGTTCTTTTAATTCGTTTTCGTATGCCTGCCAATCTTTAATTATATATTTTGCAACACCGGTTTCGATTGCTGCTTTTGCTACAGCAGGAGCAACTTTCCATAAAACTCTAGGATCGAACGGTTTCGGGATAATATAATTTTTACCAAAAGTAAATTCTTGATTTGCATAAGCTTTAAGTACTACATCCGGTACTTCTTCTTTTGCTAAATCTGCTAAAGCTTTAACGGCAGCGAGCTTCATTTCGTCATTTATTGCGGTTGCTCTTACATCTAAAGCGCCTCTAAAAATGAACGGAAATCCCAACACATTATTTACTTGATTAGGATAATCACTTCTTCCCGTTGCCATAACCAGGTCGTCTCTCACAGCAGTTGCATCTTCATATGTTATTTCTGGATCAGGATTTGCCAAAGCAAAAATAACAGGATGCGGAGCCATGCTTTTTACCATATCCTGAGAAACTAAATTCGGCTTAGAAAGTCCTACAAAAACATCTGCACCATTCATTGCATCTTCAAGCGAATCATATTTCTTTTCCGTTGCAAATTCTTGTTTGTATGGATTTAAATCGGTTCTTCCTTTATGTATATGTCCTTTCGAGTCAAACAAGGCAATATTTTCTTTTTTGACACCAAGTTTTACATAAAGTTTGCTGCATGCTATACCGGCAGCGCCTGCTCCAACAATTACAAATCTTATATCTCCCAAATTTTTCTCTGCAATCTCTGCAGCATTTATAATGGCTGCAGCTGAAATTATAGCGGTACCATGTTGATCGTCATGAAAAACAGGAATGTTTATGGTTTTTTTAAGTTCCTCTTCAATTTCAAAACATTCAGGAGCTTTAATATCTTCTAAGTTTACTCCGCCAAAAGTGGGTTCGAGTAGTTGAACTGCTTTTATTATATCTTTCGGATCTTTTGTTTTTAGTTCAAGATCAAATACATCAATGTCGGCAAATCTTTTAAATAAAACTCCTTTCCCTTCCATCACAGGTTTTCCTGCTAATGGACCAATATCGCCAAGACCTAAAACGGCAGTGCCGTTAGAGACCACGGCAACTAAATTTCCCTTAGTGGTATACTTAAAAACATCTTCTTCGTTTTTTTCAATCTCTCTGCAGGGTTCTGCAACTCCCGGCGTGTAGGCTAAGCCTAATTCTCTGGAAGTAAAACAAGGTTTAGTGGCTTTAACCTCAATCTTTCCGGGCCTGCCTTTACTATGATAATCAAGAGCTTCTTGCTTTCTCATTCCCATCGGAATTTTCCTTATAATATTAAATAATTCTTATTTGACTAAAAAGACATTTTTGTCTTACAAAAGATAATCATATTAATTCGGAAGACAAAAAGATAGAAAGATTTTATTAAGATTTATTTCATTAAATCAAAAAAAATGGTAAAATTACTTTTTAAGTAATAAATGTTTTTAGTTCTTAATTCTTGCCTTCATTCTACGTAGCTTCAGCATAGTAGATTAGTGAAAAAAATAACGTAGTAGAATTGTCTATTCATAATTATCCATTATTCCATTTCCAATAATTTGTAATAACTTTGCTAAATGCTTATTTTAACAAGCTAAAATTTATTGGAGAAATCGGTAAAATGGAATTTAATAAAAGAACGCATACTTGCGGTCAATTAAGAATAGAAAATATTGGTGAAACCGTTATCCTGAACGGATGGGTTGATAGTAGGAGAGATTTAGGCGGGGTAATATTTATTGATTTAAGAGACAGGTACGGGATAACACAAATTGTCTTTGAACCCACGTATAATTTGGCGGCGCACGAAGCCGGTAAAGATCTTCGCTCGGAATTTGTTATAAGTATTGAAGGCAACGTAAGAAAGAGACCTGAAGGAACAGAGAATAAAACTATTGAAACCGGTTTTGTTGATGTAATGGTTGACAAAGTTATTATACTTAATAAAGCCTTAACTACCCCTTTTCAAATAAATGATAATGTAGATGTAAGTGAAGAACTCCGCTTGAAATACCGTTATCTGGATTTGCGCCGAAATAGAATGAAAGAGAATTTGTTAACACGACATAAAATTTATCAGGTTGTAAGAAATTATTTTGACTCAAATGATTTTGTGGAAATTGAAACACCTGTCCTTATGAAAAGTACACCGGAAGGTGCAAGAGATTTTTTAGTGCCGAGTAGAATTCATAAAGGAAAGTTTTATGCCTTACCTCAATCACCACAAACATATAAGCAGATTTTAATGGTTTCCGGTTTTGATAGATATTATCAAATAGTAAAATGTTTTAGAGATGAAGACTTACGAGCAGACAGGCAGCCTGAATTTACTCAAATTGATGTGGAGATGTCCTTTGTGCATGAAGAAGATATTTATGAAAAGGTTGAAATATTGATGCACAGCATATTTAAAAAGATAAAGAACATAGATATTGAACTTCCGTTACCCCGACTTACCTATGATGAAGCTATGGAAAAATACGGCTCGGATAAACCCGACCTAAGATTCGGTCTCCTAATGGTTACGCTAAATGATGCAGTACAAAATTCTAAATTCAGAGTTTTTAAAGAAACAATTGAAAACGGCGGAATAGTAACTTCGTTATTGGCTAAAAAATGCGGCGATTATACAAGAAATCAGTTAGACGTTTTAACAGATTATATAAAAAAATTAGGTGCCGGCGGTTTAATTTGGATGAGAGTAAAAGAAGAAGGACTTGAAGCACCGATAGCAAAATTTTTATCGGATTATGAAAAAAATAATATCATCAAAAAGCTTAATGCAGAAGTCGGAGATCTTATCTTTATTATTTCCGGCACAAAATATAAAGCACTACAATTTATGGGTTCTCTTCGTTTGGAAGTGGCAAGAAGACTGAAATTGATAAAGGAAGATGCGAAGCCCGCTTTATTGTGGGTTACCGAATTTCCTTTATTTGAATGGGATGATGAAACACAGCGTTATTATGCAATGCATCATCCGTTTACTTCACCGAAGTATGAAGATATCGATTTATTAGAAAGTCATCCTGAAAAGGTACGAGCACGAGCATATGATCTTGTATTAAATGGTAACGAAATCGCAGGAGGAAGTATCCGTATCCATGACTCTAATTTACAAGCTAATATGTTTAAAGCGTTGGGGATTTCTAAAGAAGAAGCTGAGGAAAAATTTGGCTTTTTAATGAATGCATTTAAATACGGCGCCCCGCCCCACGGTGGTATTGCATTTGGTTTGGATAGAATGGTAATGCTGCTTACCGGTAATTCTTCTATCCGTGATGTTATTGCGTTTCCTAAAACAAGTAGCGGACTTTCTTTAATGGATGGTTCCCCGTCGGAAGTAGCTCAGGAACAGTTGAGAGAACTACACATTAAAGTTAGGAACTAATGTCACATTATGTTTGATAATGTCGTATAATAATTATTAAAGTACACTACCGAGAATAAAATTAAGGTTTAGATTAAAAGGTTTAGATTAATATGAAAAAGTACAGTGTAACTTTAATTGAAGAAGAACGCTAAGAATTATCAAACATCATAAAAAAGGGAAACACAGGTCGCAAAGAGTTCTCAATTCTCTTATTCTTCTCAATTGTGACTAAAGCGAATTTCAAACAAATTAAAGAATGAAAAAATAGCCGAATATGATTTGGCATTTTCTAATTTAATTGTTTTTCTAAGAATGACTCTTTTTGTGAAAATATTTTTGCACAAATGGTTCAATAAACCTTTCCAACTGCATGATTATTATAATGAGAATCTTCAACAGATTACTTTATTTTAATCCCTTGGGTAATGCTTTTTATTTTACTCCTAAATCTGTCCAATTAATCCCATTTACCCCGAATCACAATTTATTTTGGACAGCAGTGAAGCAAGCAAAAAGACAAAGCTTGATTTAAATCAAAATATGTTTAATAAAACGATTCAATTTGATACAAGATTTTAAAATATAGTTACACCCTAACCCAAAATTACATGTAAATATTACTTAATTATGCTAATAAAATTTAAATATTATGCAAAATCGTTCGATTATACAATTGGCATTAAACTTGTTTACTACATTTGCTCAGTAGAGCCAAAATAAAAAAGGTACATATAAGAGTATGAATACAAGTCAAATGATGATAACAATCGGAGCCCTTTTTCTTCTAAGTTTAGTAATTCTTAGAGTTACAAGAGGTTTTTTAAATACTGACGAAGTTTTGTTAGATAGTAAACTCGGGGTTTTGGCTGTTTCCGTAGCAAGCTCCTTACTCGAAGAAGCTAGCGGAAAAGCTTTTGATGAAAACACTGATTCTGCAACTGTTACTTCGCTTTCCGGTCTTTCTTCGTATTTAGGTCCCGATGGCGAAGTTTATCCTCACTTTAATGATATTGATGATTTTAACGGATTAAAAAAAATTGATAACACAATACCGGCTGCAAGATTTATTGATTCTATAGCTGTTGAGTATGTAAGCTCAGCCAACCTAGATGTTCCATCGGCATCAAAGACGTGGAATAAAAAAATTACGGTTTTTGTCTCAAGTCCCTCTCTATTGGGACCGGATGGGAAACCGGATACCGTAAAAATGTCTCAGGTATTTAGTTATTGGTACTTTAGATAAGGGGGTAAAATGGGATTTAGTACATTACTTGACATTTTAGGGTCAACCCTAATTGGGGGAATGCTTCTTTTAATCTTACTACGATTAAATGATTCCGGTGTTCAGAACACCTATATGTATGGCGGCGAGTTGATAGTTCAACTAAATTTAGTTGATGTCGTTAAGTTATTAGAATATGATTTTAGGAAAATAGGTTTTTGTGCCGACTGGAAAAAACTTCCGGATCCATTAAAATATATTATTTATGCAGATTCAAATAAAATCAAATTTTTAACAGATGTTGACTCGGATGGCAATGTTGATACCATGACATATTTTACCGGTTCAACATCAGAATTGCTAAATACTCCTAATCCAAGAGATATGTTATTATACAGAGTAGTAAATGGAGCAACACCCAGAGGTTCCAATTTAGGAGTGACAGAATTTAAACTAGTATATTACGATCAATTTGGAAATGTACTTTCTACCCCCGTTGCCTCACCAGACCTAATCATAAAAATGCAAATCAATATTAGAGTTGAGGATGTTTACGGCTATGATACGGATAATGTGGATAAAAATAATAACGAAATGTATGCTAATGCGTTTTGGAGACAAATTAGACTTGTAGCAAGAAATTTAAAAAACAGATAGGAGCGTAATCATGGGTGGAAAAGCCGCAATGTTATTGGTTTTAGGATTTAGCCTTATTTTTTTAGTAATGGGGCAAAATTTTAACACCCTTTCTACAAGGTCAGTTGATAATTTTACAGATTACTATTCTGAAACAGTTGCTCATAACCTTGCTGTAACGGGTGCGAACTTGGCTGCAAATAAAGTATTTATGGATAAGTCTTGGAACAATGGTTTTTCTAACCTTACTTTACAGGATGGAATAATAAATGTGTATGTAACCAACCCGACAGGCTCACATACAAAAATAAAAGTATGTCATAAACCAAACACTGTTGCCGAGCACACTATTAGTGTTGACCCTGCAGAGGTGCCGGCTCTTCTTGCCCAAGGAGATTATTTAGGTACTTGCGGCGGGGCAACCAGCGCGGATGTTGTTATTTACGCTGAGGGAATTTATCCGCCGCCAGCGATGTCGTCACCTTTATATCCTCCGGATACCGCCTCTGTATATGTGGAACTTCAACCAAGCAACTTTGCAAAATACGGTAATTTTTACGATTATATGAACCATGCTATTCCGGCAACAGGAGATACGTTTAATGGTCCGTTTCATGTAAACTCTACAATGAGAACCTGGGGCAGCCCGGTCTTTTTCGGAAAAGTAACCAGCAAGGGTGGTTTGGTTATGTATAACACAAAAAATCCGGAATTTCACGGTGGATATGATTCTGGAGTCGATCAACCCAGACCTTGGGACACTACAAATTTTAGAACAGTCGCAAATAGTGGCGGTTTTACTTTTAAAGATACTACAGGTTTAGGACAAAGAACAGATGTAGAGATGGAATTTAAGGATAATGGAAAGGTAAAATACCGGTCCAGAATTTTTGACGGTTCAGCTACATGGACTTCTTATAAAACAGTGAATGTATCGTCGTTAAGCTCAAACGGACTAATTTATATTGAAAAAGGCAACTTATTTGTAAAAGGGGAATTTAAGGGAAAAGCCTCAATTGTTGTGACACAAAACGGTGTTAGTAATTGTGGAAATATCTATCAGACTGATGATTTAGAATACAAAACAAATCCCCTAACACATCCTTCATCAACCGATATGCTTGGCTTAATTGCAGAAAATAATATACGGCTTCAGTATAATAGTGATACGAGACATCATGATATAATTACTCAAGCATCTATGTACGCAATGAAAGGAGACATAGGTCCGGATAACGCATTGGTTACCAACGATCATGTTTTAAGTTCGTGGAGGATCCTAGGAGGACTTATTGCAAACGATGTTAGAGTAACAGCTCATTATAATTCCGTTGGACCATACGAAGGTTATAGATTTGTGCATGAATATGACGAAAGATTTTTAACCAGCGTTCCACCTTACTTTCCGCATACCAAGAATTACGAAGTTGTTTCCTGGTATGAGTAAAATTTTTTTGCTTTGAAGCTCCTAATGAAAATTAGAAGCTTCAAAACATATGTTGCAAACTCAGTTTAGAATATCGATTTAACTATTCTTAAAAATAACGTAAACTATTTTAATAAGCTTTCCAAAGCATCTTCGGCATTTTCGTACTTAAATTTAAATCCTGACGCTAAAATTTTTAATGGAAGAACCTTTGATCCATTGGTAATATATTTTGCTCCTTCTCCCAAAATAATCTTCAAAGCAAATTCCGGGACTGGAAAAATAGAAGGGCGATGCATTACTTTACCGATTGATTTTGCAAACACTTTCATTTTAACTGGATTTGGAGCCGTTGCGTTATAGACCCCGTTTATATTTTTGTTATTTAGAGCAAACAGAAACATGTCAACAAGATCATTAATATGAATCCACGAAAACCATTGTTTCCCGTTTCCAAGCGGACCTCCGACAAAAATCCTAAATGCCGGAAGCATTTTTGCTAAAGCACCCTCGTTATTATCCAGAACCATTCCAATTCTAAGAATAACTCGCCGTACGCCAAGACTTTCAACATCCGCCGTCTCCAGTTCCCACTTTTGTGTTACGTTGGCTAAAAAATCATTTACGGGTTTTGCTCCTTCCGTAACTTCGGCATCTCCTGTAAAACCATAATAACCAATTGCTGAAGCGGAAATAAAGACTTGTGGTTTGTTTTTTGAATGATAAATTGCATTTACCAAAGCTCTTGTAGTAATTAATCTACTTTGTTCTATTTTCTTTTTATGTTTGTTATTCCACCTTTTTGCAAAAAGATTTTCGCCCGCTAAATTTATTATAGCATCGGTACCATCAACATTATCTATCCATGTCGAGATATTCATAGGATTCCACTCAATATAATCAGTCATTCCCGGTAATCGCCTCTTTGCGGTTTCTTTATTTCTCGTAAAAACTATAACGTTATTTCCTTCATTTGTTAACCGGATCGAAAGTTTTTTACCTATAAATCCTGTTGCTCCTGTAATAATGATTTTTTTAGTCATATTTTATTTTTTATATTTGAAGTAAAATATCATTTCATAAATGATCGGTTTTTTTTAATTAACTTAATGGCGGTAAGTACAAAATCAATTTAATAAAATTTAAAATTCGCGTTTACAAATTATCGGAGATTATTTTTAGTAGAGAAAATGTTACGAGCCATTATTAAATATTTACAAACGCTGTTGTTTGTGCTTTTTTGTTTTAGCAATCTTCTTGCTCAACAATTAGTTGTTAAAGGTAAAATTATAAATAAAGCAAACGGTGTTTCATTAAGCTTTGCAAATGTAAGGGTTAAAGGAACAATGCTGGGAACCTCGGCAAATTCGCTAGGCAGTTTCCAAATTAAATTAAAACCTGGCACTTACAGTTTAATAGCATCTTATATCGGTTATAAATCCGATACTGTAAAGATTAAACTTAGCAACAATAAAGTTATTAATTTTAATTTAATACGAATCAGCATAAAGCTTCCTGAAGTAACCGTGCAACCCGGAGTTAATCCTGCTGTAAAAATTATTAAGAAAGCAATAGTATCAAAGCACAAAAGAGATTCTTTGCTTAATTCATATACTTTTGAAGCCTATACAAAAGGAATAATAAAAACCACAAAAGATTTTAATGTTTCTAATAGTTCGGTGGGAATCTCAATCGGTAGAGATACTTCAAAACTAAAGGTAACAGGCATTATTGAAAACGAAAGCAGAGGATATTTTAAAAAACCGAATTATTACAAGGATGAAATAATAGCACGTCGACAAACTGTAAATACTCCCTCAACAATAAATGTCGTAACGGGGGGAAGATTGATTCAGAATTTTTATAATGATGATCTAAGATTTTTTAATAATCCAATACCGGGACCGATTGCGGACAACGCTTTAAATTATTATTATTATCTTGTTGAAGACACATTATATCAAGACAAGCTTAAAGTTTATCAATTATATTTTGCTCCATTAGATGCGTCTGATCCCGGATTTTACGGGAGGATTTATATTGCAGACAGTATATTTGCCTTAATGAAGGTTGATGTTAACTTAAACGACGCAGCAAATCCGGGAAGAATATTTAACCGTATACACATCTTTCAACAATTTCTCCCATACAAAAACAATATTTATATGCCGATTGATTATAGAGTTTCTATAGAGGGGAATTATTTGGGGCTTGCGAAATTTGGATTCGGGTTAAACTCAATTCTTTATGATTATAAAATAAACCCGGAAATTTACGACGATTTTTTTGATATGGCAATAGTTACTGTTCTACCCGATGCAGACAGCAGAGATTCGTTATATTGGAAAAACACGCAAACGTTACCCTATACAAAACAAGAATTGGAAGCATACAAGAGAATTGATAGTCTTGCAAGAAAACCGAAATCATTTGGTGATAAATTTTCTTTTTTGTCCAGCAGAGTAAACTTAAATGAGAACGTTTCTTTTACTGGACCATTATCGCTTTACTCTTTTAACAAGGTTGAAGGTCACAGAATTAATTTGGGATTTTATACAAAAGATTTATTTAATAGAAGGTTGGATACAAAAACACTTGCAGCTTATGGATTTTCAGATAAAAAGATTAAGTACAAACTTTATGCAAAATATTTGTTAGGGAACTATAGAACTTCTTCTGTTGATATAAATGTTTTTAATAAAGTTAAAGTCCTTTTTGGAAGCTCGGATAACTATAACCGGCTTACCTCAACGATTCTTAGTTTGTTTAGCAAATATGATTTTAGAGATTATTTTTATCGGAAGGGATTTGAAATAAATATTGCAAGCGAAGTTCTGCCGTTTCTAAAATTGAATTTGGGATTTTCTAACAAAACAGATAAGAGCGCAGTAAATAATTCCGATTTCTCGTTTTTTTATAAAAGTAGAAATTACAGACCCAACAGACAAATTTATGAAACTAAAATAAATGCATTTAATTTTGGTTTTAGGTTGGACTTTAGGAAGTACATTGAGAACGGTTATACAAGGAGAAGAATAAGCGATGGTTCTTATGCAGTTGCTGCCGGAGGAATTACCGTGAGTGATAAAAATATTTTAAAAAGCGATTTAAACTTCACTAAGTTTAACTTAAATATTTATGGATTTTTAAGAACCTTCAAGTCTGCCTCCCTTTCCTTTGACATAAATGGAGTTTATTCTAACGGAACAGTTCCGCTTCAAAGGCTTTATGCGCTGCCGGGAAACATAAGAGGAAGTGGAAAATCTTATTCTTTTAGGACGTTAAGATTCGGGGAAGTTTACGGCGACCAAGTAGCTACGATTTTTATAAATCATAATTTTAATGATGAATTGTTTAAAATATTAAAAATACCGGTTTTAAAAGATGCGCAGCTTCGCTTAAATACATATATAAACGTTGCATGGCTAAATATTTCTAATAACAGCAAACCCCTTTTATCAACTGGTTTTAAAACCTTCAAACATCCGTTTGTTGAAGCGGGTTTCAGCATCGGTCACATTCTTTTCCCTATTACGTTTGAATTTACTTGGAAACTAAATTATAGAGGAGCAAACAATTTTGTTTTTGGAATAAATACCTTTGCGCTGTAACTGTTAAGTGTTTCTTATTCGGTTCTGAACGAATGAAATCCGGCATAGATTTTTTCAAGCTCATTTATTTTTTTTGGCTCGCCGATTATGGTAATTCTGTCACCTTCTCTAAAAATAACATCGCCCTTAGGTATTAAAATTTTGTTATTTCTATTAATCATTACAACTAAACAATTTTCAGGTAAAGTAAATAACTTGACGGATTTATTAATAATGCTTTCTGTTTTATCTCCTTTCCGCAAAGTAAACGACAGGAACTGTTCGTTCCGTAAGAGCGATTCCTTCAATTCCTGCTCTGTTTCAGCATTCTTCCACAAAGTAGAAAACTCATTGTCATCAACCCTGCCGGCAATTTGAGCTAGAATTCTTAAATGTTGAGTCGGGTTATTTTCCGGGCTTACCAAAAAGAAAAGCGCATTAACAATTTGGTCTTCTTCCGGTTCATGTGTTAGCGGATCAATTAAAGTGATGTGAACACCCGGTTTCGAACGGACCAGAACCATTTCGGTTTGCTTAACCTTGTCTAAGCGAAAATGCGGTAAAGCAAATCCATGTGTTACGGGTGTTGCGCCGACCCTGGTTCCTTCGAGAAACTGTTCCTCTATTTCTTTAGGACTTAAAGGCATAAACTTCGAAAGCCATTCGCTAACAGGTTTCAGTACATCCTCAAATTGCATTTCTTTTGGAAGATCAAAAACTTTTGAACCTGTCACAATTTGTTCAAACGGATCGTCTTTTCTTAATCCTTTTTCAATTAAAATCCCACGCAGCTCGGTATCTAAACCTTCGTATCTTTGTCTGCCCAGCCTTTCAAACAAATGGTAAATTGCACCGCTGCGTATAACTCTTCTTTTTGCATAGAGCCAATACCATAAAATACTTACCAAAACCAATCCTAAGGAAAACATAATTGGTAAAAACCCCATTTCAATGATTAACCAAAAAGCCGCGAATATGCCGAGAATCTGCATCCAAGGATACCACGGGGATTTATATCCTGGATCATACGATTCAATTTTGCTTTCTCGCATTACTATAACAGCAAAACAGACCAGTGCAAACATAAATAATTGAAAAGCGCTTGCTAATTTTGCTATTCTTAAAGGATCTAGAAAAACAAGAATTAACACAATTATTAGCACAGTAATGAAGATTGATAGGGTTGGAATTCCACGTTTGCTTAGTTTTCTAAAAGCATTTTGAAAAATATGATCCCTACTCATAGCAAGAGGGTACCGGGAAGCGCTAAGAATTCCTGCGTTGGCGACGGAAATAAAGGCAAGCAGAGCGGCAACCGAAAGCAAAATGGTTCCCCAAGCACCAAAAATTATGTTGGCTGTTGATGCTACCGGTGTTAAATTTCCTTTAAGTTGTTCGATGGGAAGTACTCCAACTATAATATAAATACCAACAGCATAAATTAGTATTGCCGAGCCGAGCGCTAAAAAAATACCCAAAGGTAGATTACGCTCAGGGTTTTTTACCTCTTCAGAAAGACTGGCAATTTTGGTCACTCCAACGTAGCTTATGTAAACGAGTCCCGAAGTTGCTAGAATATTTTTAAAGCCGGCATCAAAAAATCCATTAAAGTGAGCAAAGTTAATTTCTTGCACACCGCTGAAAATAAAAACTGCTAAAATTAACAGCAAACCAACTACTAGCATTATTTGAAAATGACCACTTTTTTTTGCGCCGTACAAGTTTAGGATGCCCAATAGTAGAGCAATTGCTATTGCCGTTGGAACAATTGGCGCTTCAGGGAAAAACAAGGCAATGTAAGCGCTCATTCCAATAAGAGAAAAGGTAACTTTAAGTATAAGAGCCATCCACGTTCCTATGCCTCCTATGGTTCCAAAGAATGGACCGAGGGAGCGATCGAGGAAATAGTAAACTCCTCCGGCTCTCGGCATTGCTGTAGATAGTTCCACTATGCTGAACATTGCGGGTATTAGTGGAATTGTAGCAATAATATAAGCTAATAGTATTGCCGGGCCGGCCAATTCAGCCGCTAAACCGGGCAGCAAAAAAAATCCTGCGCTTAATGTTGTACCTGTTGCAATTGCATAAACGTCAAGTAAACCCAGTTCTTTCTTTAGTTTTCTATTTTTACTAAAATTACCCATAAGTTAAGGTGATAAACGGAATAAAATTTTATAAAGTGCAGCCGAAAGGAAGCATACACCGCAATTAAAAGAATTTAGCGCTGCTTGTTATATTATAAAGTTGATAAAAATATACACAATAACTTTATTTAATACAAACGTCTGCTTTATGAGGCTGCGGCCAGTTTTCTTACTAAAAGTCTTTTCGCAACAGGCAAAATTGTTTCAATAAATGGGAAGTCTAAGTCTGTTTTTATATTATAAACTGCAGGATTTGGTAATTCCGGAAACTTTTTAATTAAATCCAGTTTGATAAATTCAAAAGATTTTTGTTTTAACTCCTCGCTATCAATTACGTCAAGCATTGTTGTTTTAAGAGTTCGTAAAGGTGAGGTATCTGTTGAAAAGAGAGACATATCAAAATGATACACATGTGTCGCTTCGCATTGATTATCGGGAATAAAATAGTAGCCCTCGTTTCTATACAGCGGCAAAATCCCAACATGGTCTATTGAAATATTCGCATTAACAAAATCATAAATTGCAATTCCCTCATCAATAGCTTCTTCAATTGTAGGCATTGCCCAATTAATAAACTTAAAAACCAGGTTTATATCATTAGTGCTTTGACCGGTTTCTTCAAAAAAGTTAAGATTTTGCTCAATTCCTAAGCTTTTTTGGTTTAATACGAAACTTTTATCATAGTCGGTTAACTGATCCATTAAGTAATGCAGCTCATTACCAAGATCAATCAGATCCGTAAAAGCAGGATATAATTTATTTGTATGTAAAGCATCCGTATATTTTTTTAAATATGCGAGTACTTTATATTGACTGAGCTCTAAATCCTCAGCTGCGCGTATGAATGTTTCTAAGGTTAAACTGTCCATGTTAGAGTTTTATTTTGTTTTGTAGTATTATCGAACAAATTTTGGGCCAATTTAGTGGTAATGAATATTTTTCTGAAAAAGGTGATTGCGTTTTGTCTAATTAATATAAATATTAAGTGTTTGTCCGCATAAATTTTCAATAAACGGTAGAATTTGGTTAAATATTTTTTGCTTTTTGAGAGATTTTTTTTTGAATGAATATTATATTGGAATAGTAAAACGAGTATTTGTTTTGTTAAAAATAATATGAAGGCAGCAACATGGATTTATCAAAATTTAAAATTTCGAACGGTAAAAACTTTAGTCTTTCAAACTATAAAACCAATTATACAGGAGATGTGGATTCAAAGAAAAAAGCTTTGAAATTATTAGAAAAGCACAAGAAGAAAATGGCGGAATTGCAGGATAAACTTTATGCGCACAATAAATACGGAATATTAATTATTCTACAAGCAATGGACGCTGCCGGGAAGGATAGCGCGATCAAGCATGTTATGAGCGGGGTTAATCCTCAAGGTACTCAAGTGTTTAGTTTCAAACAACCCTCAAAAGAAGAACTGGATCATGATTACTTATGGAGAACTACAAAAGCACTGCCGGAAAGGGGGAGAATTGGAATATTTAACAGGTCGTATTACGAAGAAGTTCTGGTTGTAAAACTCCACAATCTTATTAAATATCAAAGAATACCTGAAGAATTTGTTACAAAAGATATTTGGAAAAAACGTTACAGACAAATCAGAGATTTTGAGAAATATATTTACGAAAACGGAATTGTTACGTTAAAGTTTTTTCTTCATGTTTCCAAGGACGAGCAGAAAAAAAGGTTTATAGAACGATTGGAAAATCCTGCTAAAAACTGGAAATTTTCGACTGCCGACTTGAAAGAAAGAGGATATTGGGATGAATATCAAAAATGTTATGAGGAAGCTATAGCAGAAACAAGCACAAGTCATTCGCCATGGTATGTAGTTCCGGCTGATAAAAAATGGTTTACCAGGTTGGTTTTATCTGAGGTAATAAACAAAACATTAGAAAGTCTTCCTCTAAAATATCCGCAATTAAAGGAAGAGGAGTTAAAAAACATTAAGTTGTATAAAAAACAACTTCTAAGCGAATAGTAAAGGAATACTGCGTTGTCCTTAAATAAAAAAAACGACTACCCTGTTTTTATAATGAACAAGGTAGTCGGTATCTATTTTTTCAATTTGTTATAAGCAATCATTCCACCCAATACATTTGTTGCTTTAAATCCATGCTCTATTAATATAGGTGTTGCGATGCCTGAACGATTTCCCGACCGGCAAATGACAGCGATATTTTTATCCTTATATTTATCTAATTCGTGTATTCTTTGTTCTAAAACCTGTACGGGAATATTTACAACACCTTCAATATGCCCGAGCGGTCCAGTTAACTCGGCAGGAGTACGCACATCCAGAATAACGAGGTTGGAGTCTGTTTTCATCTCTTCCCGTAGTTCGGCGACGGTCATGCTCGCTTTTTCTTTTATCTGTTTTTGCTCCGCTGTTTTTTGTTGTGCACAACTAACAAGAGCTGTAGCAGAAATAATTAATAACATTAAAATAATTTTAGACTTATACATAATTGCCCCCTTGAAATTTTATTAAAATAAAACTAGTTTTAGGATTTATACTGCAAACAACACACTGTGCAGCCAATATAATATATAAATAAAAAATATTACCGCAGTGTTGTGGTAACTTTGTTGTCAACTTAGCAAATTGACCTACAAATCCCAAAACCCGAAAGTTAATTGTATCTATTTAAAAAAACAGACTTGCAATATAACGATTTTTATTGCAAACAAGACACCAGGTGTTTTCAAAATTAAACAACACTCGTAGTAAGTGTAGAAATATTCTCAATTTGAGCAACAATTTTATCACCGCGGCTTACTGACCCTACCCCGGCAGGAGTGCCTGTAAAGATTAAGTCGCCTTTTTCCAGGGTCATTTTTGATGATATGTAGTTAATAATCTTTGGCGCTGAAAAAATCATATAGGATAAAGAGGAATTTTGTCTCAATTCTCCATTAACCGTCAATGAAATTTTCTCATTACCCTGTATTTGATAATCATTTTTCGAAACAAAATCCGAGACTGCGGCGGATGTATCGAAAACTTTTGCTAATGTCCATGGATGCCCTTTCTTTTTTAGTTCCGATTGAATATCGCGGAGTGTCATATCCAAACCTACGGCATAACCGGCTATTGCTTCTTCTGAAGTTTTATCGTCGGCATCTTTAATTGTTTTACCGATTAGCAAAACCAACTCTACTTCATGATGCATTTCACTCGAATAATCGGGATATACAATATTTTCTCCCGAGTGAATTAAAACCGATGCGGGTTTTAAGAATATTAAGGGAAAAGCAGGAACCTCATTTCCAAGTTCCTTTGCATGAGCTGCATAATTCCTTCCGACACAAACAATTTTACCAACAGGAAGCTCAACAATGCTGTTTTTAATTTTGATTAATCTCATAAATGCCTGGATTATTCATGATAAAATTTATGTGCAAGTATACAATAACACATTTTTATTACTAAGTTCCTTCAAGGAACTTAGTAAATTATGTTTCTTCTTTAAGTTTTTTGTTTCTTCTTTTTCGCCGCCGGAAATAGAATATTGTTTAATATTAACCTATAACCCGGCGAATTTTTATGCAGGCTTAAATCAGTCGGCGGATCATTAACCGCATGGCGGTAATCTTCAGGATCATGACCTCCGTAAAACGTAAAAGTTCCCCTGCCGTAATTGCCGTGGATATATTTAACTTGATCGGTTCCGGCCCGCTCTCCCATAATTACAACGGATTTTTTAATCAGGCTTTTTCTAAACGCTGTAGTCTGACCCATAAATCCGTGAATTACATTAACATGATCTTGTGTTAACATTGTCGGGACGGGATCGAATTTGGCCGAGAAATCAAATAATGTAAAGTAATCGTTTTTTTGGGGACCAATTTCACTTGGCTGAATATCAATATTGCTGAATTCATAAACCATCGGATTCATTTCAAGTTTAAAATTTGTAAAAGCTAATGTTTGTGAAAAGTCTAACTTTTCTTGTGCGTTCGGATCGGGAGCGTCACCGTCAAACATTTTGTCAACTATATCTACGTTTTGAGCTGCCAGAGCAATATCGTAAGTGTCGGCAGCTGAACACATTGCAAATAAAAATCCTCCTTGACCTATAAATTTTTTAATGGTAAGTACTACGGCTTTTTCCATTTCCGAAACTTTTTTGAATCCTAATTTTTTCGCTTCGTTTTCGTAAGTCATTTGCATTTGCTGATACCAGGGCGCCCCGCGGAAGGCTGCATAAAATTTCCCGTATTGACCGGTAAAATCTTCGTGGTGTAAATGGAGCCAGTCGTATTTTTTTAGATCACCTTTTAAAATTTCATCTACCCAAACTTTGTCATAGGGCACTTCTGCATATTCTAGGACTAGAGTAACAGCATCGTCCCAAGGTTGAAATCCGGGCGGAACATAGACAGCGATTTTAGGAGCTTTTTCCAATCGTACAACATCCATATTCTGTTCATCGCTTTGCACAAACGAATAAATATCAACGGCTTGCTGTGTGCTTAGCTTTTCAAAAGCCACTCCTTTAATTTGGCATGTTAATGCAAGCTCGTCGGAATAATCAAGCAGAAACGAACCTCCGCGGTAATTTAACAACCAATCTGCTTTAATTCCTTTTTCCAAAGCATTAAAGGTTATTCCGTATGCTTTAAGATGATCGGTTTGGGATAAATCCATGTAAATCAATATTTTGGATTGTCCTAACACTACGGAATATAGTAGGAAGATGTATAATAATATTTTTTTCACAAATCTGATTTTAATGTATTTGCTAAATTCCTAATTATATGAAAACGAACCACTATTTAATCATTGTTAACAACATTTTTACGTTTGTTAGAGCTTTTAATCCATGCGGAATGTTTGCGGGCATCAAAATAACATTGCCGGATTTTAAATTAAATATTTCTTTGCCGATTTCTATCTGCATTTCTCCCTCAATAATTTGTACAAACGCTTCATAAGGAGAAGTATGCTTGGTAAGTTCTTCGTTTTCTCCGAATGCAAAGAGGGTGATGTTCCCGTTTTCCTTCTTTAAAATTTGCTTGCTTACAATTGAAGAAGATTGATACTCGATTTCGTTAATTAGTTTCTGTATAGATAGCTGGCGATTAATACTATTACCGTTTTTATGATTCAAGATTTCTCCTCATGTTGTTTATAAAAAAAGTTTATCCGGATTTTTAAAATTTCTCTCCTTTTTTTTCTCTAATATGACTTCCAACAGATCTTATTCTTCCCCAAATCGAATAGAAAAAAAGAATTATCGAAATTATTTGAAAAACGGACATGCAAGTTATAATGTAAGTAATCCACTCTGAAAACAAGAAACCGTAAAGCATCTGAAATATAAATCTTAAAGCTGTTGATATAGCCATTAACCAGAAGACGAAACGGATAAGATCGGGGTTATACTTTTTATCGGTTTTCTCTGCTCTCGGAAAAAACCATAACGCAACTCCCATAATCATCATTATTACAGATCCGACTAAAATCAAATGTGTATGAGCAGAAATTGTTTCGGAACCATAGCCAGGAAGGCCAAAATATTTAGCAGACATTAAATAAAGTCCTGTAAGAATACCTACAATTAAAAAAAATATGCTTGTTTTGATAAAGTAACGAACTGTTGAAAACATTAATTTCTCCGGCTATTTTTAATGCTCAAAAAATTTTAAAAATTAAACATAATTAAATAAGCGAACAAAACTTTCTTTTATACATTTCAAATTAAAAAAAGTTAAGAAATAAAAAAGGCTTATCCAGGTTATCTCCGTATAAGCCTTTCATAATAATTTGATGGTATTTATTACGCAGATTTCCTATCTGATTCCAAGAAAATAGGCGTTTTACCCTTTAGGACAGTATCGCGTGTAATTAAGCACTTGTCAACATTTTCCATGTTTGGAAGATCATACATAACGTCAAGCAAAGTGTGTTCAACAATTGAGCGAAGCGCTCTTGCTCCTGTTTTGCGTTCGATGGCAAGTCTGATTATTTCCTTTAGTGCTTTATCATCAAACTCTAACTCAACGCCCTCCATCATAAACAATTTTTTGTATTGCTTAATAATTGCATTTTTAGGTTCGGATAAGATCTTTAACAGTGCTACTTCATCAAGCGAATGAAGCGGAGCAATAATTGGGATTCTTCCAATAAGTTCGGGAATTAAACCAAACCTTAATAAATCTTCAGGTTGAATTTTTTCCAGTAATTTATCTTCGTCAATTGCTTTGCTGTTGTCGTCTGAAATAAAGCCCATTGTGCTCTTGTTTATTCTGGATGCAATTATCGGTTCAATTCCGTCAAATGCTCCGCCGAGAACAAATAGAATGTTTTTGGTGTTAATGTTTATTAAACTTTGCTCGGGATGTTTTCTTCCGCCTCTTGGAGGAACCCCGGCAACGGTTCCTTCTAAAATTTTTAACAAAGCCTGCTGAACACCTTCGCCCGAAACATCCCTGGTAATTGAAGTGCTTTCGCTTTTCCTGGAAATCTTATCAATTTCATCGATATAGATAATTCCTTTTTGAGCTTTTTCAAGATTGTAGTCGGCAGCTTGCAGTAAGCGAACTAAAACAGTTTCTACATCATCGCCAACATAACCTGCTTCGGTTAATGTCGTCGCATCGGCAATAGCAAAAGGAACATCCAGTATTTTAGCAAGAGTTTGTGCAATTAGAGTTTTACCAACTCCTGTGGGGCCAATTAAAAGAATATTGCTTTTGTCAATTTCCACTTCATCCAAATCGAAGAAAGAAGAATTAGAGTTAATTCTTTTATAATGGTTGTAAACGGCTACCGATAATACTTTCTTTGCTCCTTCTTGTCCAACTACATATTCGCTTAAACTTTTATGGATCATCTCAGGTGTAAGCTTACCTTTGTATGCTTCTTTAGTATTATAAGCGGCAAGATTGTTTTTTAATATTTCAACGCTTGTTTTAATACAGATATCGCAAATATAAACATCCGGTCCCGCTACCATGCTGGTAACTTCACTTCCGTCTCTTCCGCAGAATGAACATTTTACGTGTTTTTGGTCTTCGGATTCAATCATAAGGATTCACTCGTTTTGTTTTTTATTAAATTAATCATTTGTCTTGCTTCGTCAAAATATAAGGAGTTTGGGAATTTTTCAAGCAAATTATGAAAAGTATTAACAGCTTTACTATTTTCACCCAACCCGTAAAAATATATGTTTCCTAATAAGTATAAAAATTTATCGGAATACAAGTTAAATTTATCTTCAGAGATTAAATTTGTGAGCAAGGACACGGCAGTTGGGTAATAATTTAGAGCGGTAAGCAACTGCGCATATCTAAGATCTGCAAAATCTTTAAGGAAAAAAATATTTTTATTTTCAGAAAGCTCTTTATAAACATTTGCCGCTAATGCAAACTTATTTTGCTCGGTTAGTAAATCGGCTTTTGCAAACATATTTAAATCAGTTGAGTCATTTTTTAATGTGTTTATCAGTAAATTTAATTGAATTGCATCATTTGTATTATCATCTTTTAAATTATCGATTATTGTATTTAATTTTTTAGAAGCGTTGTTAAAATCACCTTTCCAATAATTTATTTTTGCGAGCATAAAGCTTGCACTGCTTTTTATATTTGAAGGAGACCGTTTGTTTTTTAAAACATTAGAAAAATAAATAGCGGCAGTATTTAAATTGTTATATAAAACAGCAATTTTACCCATTTGGAAATTTGCCCGTGCAGCAAGATCTGAAAAAGGAGAGTTATTTATTACCAATGAAAACAAACTATCGGCAGAACTCAAATTATTTAATCTTCTATAAAAAACCATCCCCATTCTGTATAAAGCCTTATTTGCAATTTCGCTTTTACTGTAGTAATCCGCAATTTGTAGGTACGCATCAGCAACTTTCAAATACTCTGATTGTTCAACAAAGACAGGAGCATAATACTTTTTCCATTTCGGAATTTCTTTTATGTATTTTTTATCAAGAGAAACTTCCAAAGCCCGGGCATATCCAACCTTTGCTCTTGGAACAAAAGCTGAATTCGGTAAATTTCCGATGATATAATTAAACGCTTCAGATGCTGTACCGGTGTGTTTTTCCCTTAGGGCGTTTTGAGCAAAATTAAATATTTGAGATCCGTTTTTTACAGTTTGCTTATCCAGTTTAATCATTAATTTCAAAGCATCTTCGTACTTGTTGTCTAAAATATATAAATAGCTGAGTAAGTCTAGAAAAACCGGCTGAGAAGAATCTGAATAGTATTCCTTAACAGCCTCAATTATTTTGGGTTTTACGGAAGCATCTTTGAAAATATTCGCAATCTTTCGTTTAATGCTTTCAATTTGGGTTGGCTGTTTTGTAAGAATTAAGCAGTACTCATTTGCGGCTTTTTCATAGCGCATAGTAACGGAATAAAGCTGAGCCAGATCATAAGAAAAAATAAATGAATTTTTCGCAATTCGTTTTCCTTCGTTTAAAACTTCAATTGCTTTGTCAAAGGCTCTATTCTCAATAGCTGCGTTTGCAATAAGCCGGTAGCTTGTGGAGTTTGAAGGGTTTATTTTTAGTCCCTCATCCCAAACACTGTCGGCTTTGTTTTCCTTATCCGAAATATAATATGTGCTTCCCAAAAGTGCGTATAGTGTTACGTCTTTGGGTCGCTTCCGCATTCTGCTTAGAATTAGTGCCGCGGAGTTTTTATAATCTTTAAGTTTGAGGTAGACACTATTCAGCGCCAGGAAGTAATTAATGTTTTGCGGATCAACTACATATAGTTTTTTGTAAATATTAAGAGCGCCATGAAACTCTCCGGCTTGCTCGTAAGCTTTTGCTAATCTGTACTGATTGTTAAGTTTGTTTTTTTGCTGAGCAGCTATCTGTTCGGCAGACAGTAAAACCAATACAAGAAATATTATTATTCGAAGTATTTTTTTATTTGAATTTTTATTCATTACCGGTAAATAATTTTATGCTTTTTCTTTTATTTATTAATTCGGGCGCCAAACGGGATTTTATATAAAACAGTAATTTTAAACAAAGCCACAATATTTTACATCAAAAATATTTCCTGAACCAAGAAGTAAATTTTGGTCTAAACATTTTTTTAAACGAGCCATTTTAATTATATTTTTTTCACCGTACATTTCCAAAAGATATTCTCTTTTTAACTTACCTATACCATGCTCGGCGGAAATTGTTCCGTCTAAACTAACAGCTTTTTCTAAGATGAGCCGGTAAATATATTTGGCTTGTTCATACTCCTGATTATCTTTGGGTAATAAATTAAGGTGTAAGTGAGAGTTCCCGAAGTGACCGTACGCAACATATTCCATTCCGCTGTTGTACGCAAGCTCTTTAGCATAATTATAAAACTCAATAAAAACATTATCAGGAACAGCTGTATCCGTACCGACTTTCATAAGATTTTTTTGAGCAATATACTCGCTAACTTTCCAGGAAACCGCATGCCGGAACTCTTTGAATTTTTCTCTCTCCGAATTTGTTGCTGCGAACCATGCCGTGTTTTCATCGCCGTTGTGTTTGTTTATCAAGTTTATCCATTTGTTCAAAAGAAGATCATAAGTTGCTTCCGTATATTCTTGTTCAAACCAGACAGCAGTCCTTGTATAGTTAGGAATTTGAGGATAATCTTTTTTAAGAAAGCTTAAGGTATTAGAATCAAAAAACTCGAGTGCCAGGGCATCAATATTATTCGACGCGCTGTTTTTCCTCGACAGGTAGCTTATTTCACGAGCTTCGGTTATAAAGCTTAGTGCGTTTATTTCTTTATCAAAAAATATTATGCTTGAAAGAATGTTTTGCGGTTTATCTAAGAGCTTTAATTTAATTTCGGTAATAATTCCCAGCGTGCCCTCCGAACCTATAAAAAGATCAATAGCGTCCATATTTCTTTTGCAAAAATATCCGGCAGCGTTTTTTGTTTCGGGCATCTTGTAAGCGGGAATTATACAATTAATTTCTCGGCTGTTTTGGGTAATTAAATTTAATTTATAATCGTAAATTTTTTGTTTGCCTCTTTCTAAATAAAGAATGTCGCCGTCAGCCGTAATAATGTTCAGAGCTAAAACAAAATTACGGGTTGAGCCGTATTTAAAAGTCTTTGCTCCCGAAGCATTTGTTGCAACGGTGGCGCCGATAAAACAGTTTGTTTCTGTTGGATCCGGAGGGTAATATAATTTTTGTTCTTCAATAATGTTTTGGAATTCCTGCATAATTACACCCGGCTGAACAATTGCATATTTTTCCGCATGATCTATCTCAATAATTTTATTCAACTTTTCGGTTGATATAACTATTCCGCCTTCGGGAACTCGTCCTCCGGTAAGCCCCGTTCCGTTACCGGATATGGTAATAGGTGTTTTATTTTTATTTGCTTCAATTACGATGTTTGTAAGTTCCTTTTCACTTTCCGGAAAGTATACTGCATCACAGAAACCACGATAATTTGCGGCATCCGATAAATAAGATTGAACTTGGCTTTGATCGTTTTTAATAATCATTATTGTAAAATATGTAATCTAAAATAAATTATATAGAAAGATAAGAAGTGAGTTAGATTAATACTGAATTTTAAAAAATGTTCTCTCAACAGTTTTGTAAAAACGCAATATTTGTGATTTTGTTTCTCGAGTCGACAAAAGTCACATCTTGATAATTTGACTATGGTCATATATAATAAAAAAATGATTCAAAAAAGGTGAGGGTAACAAAATCCGGTGTTATAATAAATTGCAGATAAAAGTAATAACAAAAAATAAAACTGTTACGGACTTTGTGAAAAAACTTAGTATTCTTTGCGTGAACTTCTTTTCTCATTTCGCCCGGAACCCGCAAAGAGCAACCGGAAAGTAAAAAGAGTAAAACATCGGGAAGAGAAAATATTAGTATTATTCAGCAATTGAAGATTAAAGATTTAAGGAATACAAATATCGGGATTAGATATTAAGTTTTCGTCGCTCAAAACCCAAAATCTTTACCCAATTCCTTTCCCGTGTTTGTTCATGATTTCTTTCCATGTTTCCATGTCAAGCTGTTCGGATTCTTCAATCAGCATAATAGGTATATCGTCTTCAATTCTATATCGTCTACGAGTGTTTTTGTCGACCGAAACTAAAAAATTACCGTCGAGTACTAAATCAGCTTTTGATTCCGGGCAGCACAAAATGTCTAATAATTCTTTACTTATCATTTATTCCTCTATTAAATTTTGATCTACATCAAAATAATAAAAAATTAAATGTATAATTTAATACAAAAAAATTATTTTTTTATTAAAGAGAAAACAAAAAAGTGAGTAACCGCGAAATTCCACAATTTAAATGGCCTGCTCTTGAGACGGAAAGACTAATTCTACGCAAATTCACATATGATGATCTTAATGATATTAGTGAATATGCAAGTAATCCGGAGATCACCAAATATGTTCAATGGGAAGCACACCGCTCAAAAACAGAAACATTAGAATTCTTAAATATTGTAGTTGAAATGTATATTAAGCACAGACCCGCACCATGGGGAATAGAGCTAAAAGAGGAAAAAAAAATAATCGGTACAATTGGTTTTACAAAAATTTTCCCGGAAGAGTTTAGCTGTGAGGTAGGCTATACTCTATCACAAAATTACTGGAATAGAGGACTAATGACCGAAGCGCTAAAGAAGATTTTAGAATACGGATTTGATGTTATGGACTTAAACAGTATAATTGCACATTGTATAGTAGAGAATGAACAATCTGCAAAGGTTCTGTTAAAAAGCGGAATGAATTATGTAAAAACTGTTAAAGGCAACTTAATGGTTAAAGGTAACATGGTTGATGTTAAGCTTTTTTCTCTGTCCAAGAAAGAATTTAAATTATTAAAATATTAGTCGTAACAAAAATTAAATTCTTTTTATAAATGTTTTGACCTACATCCTATACAAAAACAAAGTAGGAATACCTTGAATGAAGAAGAGAAAAGCGGCATCCCGTTGTTGGGAAAATATCTCAAATGATCTGAAACAAAATACACGGTTCGAAAAAACTATAAAAGGTAAATGGCTGGCGCTTTTTGGTTACTCGCAGATTTTACATACGTTTGCACAACTGAATTTGCAGCTTTTGCAAAACGCAACAATGTATTCAAAAAATTAATTGCCAAATTATTTGGTTTGTCGATTAATTCGGTTTTTCTCATATCAATGGACCTAGTGGATAAAAGAAAAATTAAACGTAAAAATTCCTTTCCTAATAAT
>BDSW01000223.1 GCA_002898175.1 bacterium BMS3Abin04 | reverse complement strand
AAAAAATTTACTTACGATATTTGGGGTGATACTGTAAACATTGCAAGTAGAATGGAAAGCTCCGGAGAACCGGGTGAAGTTAATATTTCAGGTTATACTTATATGCTCGTTCGAGATTATTTTGAATGTCAATATAGAGGTAAAATAGATGCTAAGGGAAAAGGATTTGTTGATATGTACTTTGTGCGAGGAATAAAGAAAGAGAAAGAATCAGAATTAAAGTCATTATATACTGCTTAACTTACCTAAACAAATCATTATTATATTCGATTATTCTCACATAAAAAGCTGAGGAAATCTTAAAAATTTATATATTTAGTAAAATAAATTCTACTTCATGAAAGAAATAAGATAAAATTTACTCATAAATACTTAGCATGGTATGATTTTTGTCACATTATTCAGTCATAATGTTTTGAAAAGAAACAGTGGGTTAATTCTTAAAATTCATAAGGTATAATAGCAGAAAATCATTTTATTAAAATTAACTTTTTATGAGGAATTATGAGGAAAACAATAATTATTATAATAGTAGCCCTTCTTTTTTTCGCAAATAATATTTTTGGGCAAGATACCAACAAAGTTGAATATCGTTTATTTATGGAACAGTCTCTCCAATTTGGTACGTTTGATACAAGAATTGATTCGGGAGCTTTTTATGAAGGGGGAAGCTTTATAATTCCGGAAGCAACTCTTCCTTCCTCACCGATTGATTTTTCAAAATACCAAGATCTTTATAATGCTCTTGTTGGCGGGAAATTTCATATTGATTATGGAGCTTTGAATAAAGATATTATACTTAAGATCTTTATTAGAAATTTAGATCCTAATTCTAATACTTACCTTCCAAAAGGAAGTGATGAAGATACATTATTTGCTTATTTTGAAATGAGAATTTGGGAGTTGCCCGATTCAAATTTTATTCCTGAAGATTCTAATTATTATTTTAATGATGGTTTTAAAGCCCGTTTATGTATTCCAAAAACTTTAGCATTTGATCACTTTTTAGATATTATAGGAATATCCCAAACAGATACACTGGCGTTTGCATATTTTGGAGGTTCAGACTGGACGGAAGACGGAATAACTACTACAAATACGCCTGACTCGGTTTGTTTTGAAGGAGTTCACCTTTCTAAAATTGGAGGCGGAAGAGGGAATATTTATGTAACCGGAATAGAAGTTGAAAAATTAGATGGAATTCCAACAGGATATCAACTAGATCAAAATTATCCGAATCCGTTTAATCCAACGACAAAAATAAAATACAGCATCCCCGGTTCAGGTGACGTTAGTATAACAATTTATGATATTCTGGGTAATAAAGTTCAAAATCTTGTTTCCGGGTATCAAAACAGAGGGACTTACGAAGTATCATTTAATGCAGAGAATCTTGCTTCGGGAATTTATTTCTATCGATTGAAAACTAAAGGATTCACTTCAACAAAGAAAATGATATTGTCAAAATAGTATCTAAGAATACTTAATGTTAGTAAATAAAACTTATGAGGAAATAATGTTTAGGAAGTTTTTTAATCTTTTAATAATAATTTTTATAAATGTCTTTTTACTTAGCGGATGTTTTGATGCGCCAAATGATTTTGTCGTTCCTTCCTGGGACGTTAAACTTCATATTCCTGTTGCAAATAAAACGTATACACTAAAGGAAGCAATAGACAAGGATACAACATTCGTTCATTCTTATACTAATCCTGAAAATCTGGGTTTATTATATTTTGGCGATAACCAACCGATTGAAAAAATAACTCTCGGTGATAATTTATCGGTCGATCCGTTTTCGGCATCTGCTTCTGAGGTAATAGGTCCGTTAACTTTGAACTTCCCTGCTATAATTCAGACGGGAATAAGAGTTGAAGATTGGACGACAAATGTAACTTCCGGCAGTTTTCAAGTATTTCCCGAACAAGAAGGTACTGTTACAATCGGATTCAAAGGTTATGATAAAATAAAGTCCGCAACTTTTGACCGAGGTACATTAACAATTACGGTTATTAATATTCTTCCGGTTCCAATTACATTGCGTGGTATGGAAATACGTAATGCTGCTGATCAGAGTATAATTGCAGATACATCTAATGCCATTAAAGATTGGGTAGGAATACCGGCTCTATCTCAGAAAGAATTACATTTTGATGTTTCGGGTAAAACAGTGTTAGATTCTATCGAGTATCATGGTACTATCTATTCACTCGGAAGTAACGGACAAAAAGTACAGGTCCCTTCAGAAGCCGGTACTCAAATTGTAGCAATCTTTTCAAATCTTATAGTATCCCAAGCAACGGCTGTTATTCCCGAACAGCACATTAACTTTAAGAACCGTTTGCTTTTAGATGATTCAACTAAATTAGAATCAGCCGAAATCTTTGATGGAAGTGCTTCTATTGCCGTTACAAATAACATAGATGTTGATTTAAATGCTGATATTACGTTCGATAATTTACTGGATGCCGGCGACAACCCTTATAAACTAACTGTTCTCTTTAGAGGCGGGGAAAAGACTAAGCTGGTTCAAATACCAAGTTTGAAAGGTTGGAAAATAGTAACTGCAGATACTTCAGGTAATCCTTCAAACGAAATGAACTATTCGGTTGATGTAACTACAGTTTCCAGCGATGTGCTGGTAACAATTAGCAAAAACGACAGTATCGCTTTGCAAGTAAATTTCAGCAAGCTTTATTTTCAATCAATCTCCGGTCAACTTAAGCCTACTCGGTTTACTTTCCAACCAACAAATTTTATGCTGGATTTAGGAGATTTTAATAATAAATTCAAGTTTGGTTCAATTAATTTTAATAGTGCAGACCTTACTTTGAATTTAATGTCTTCCGCTAATTTAGATGTGGAAGTTAATGGTAAAATAATAGGAACAAATGGTTTACAGAATAGTGAATTACTTCTACAAAATGTTTTGCTTCCTTCAACGCAGCCGGTTAAGCTTGATCTTGCAAGCTTGTTAAATGGATTTTCGGAAAAATTACCGGACCAATTTACAGTTGTAGGTACTTCATTTGTAAATCCGAATTATGAAGTTGGAAGTGTTACGAGGGACGATTCCGTTTATGGTAACGTAAATTTTGAAATCCCGCTTGATGTTGGTATATCCGGTGGAGAAATAGTAGATACGGTTGAAATCGATTTTGGCAGCATAGATCAAGAAGATATTAATAAAATTAATTATGGAAAAGTTACATTTATTTTCCAAAATGAAATTCCGGTTTCAATCTCTTTCCAAGGTAAAGTGTTAGATGATAATTTTAATCCGGTATTAAATCTTCCTCCGTCACATAATTCAATTTCAGCATTAACAATTCCCGCTCCAACAGTTGATCAAAATGGAAATGTTCAAAATGCAGGAGAAACAACGGAACAAATTGAGTTAAAAGGGGATGATATTCAGAAGTTTTTAAATAACCCGTATTTGTTGATTGATTTCAAATTTCAAACTTCAGGCGGAAATATACAACCCGTTAAATTTAATATAAATAATAAAATCTCCTTCCGCATAAAAGCTGAAGCAGGTTACAAATTAGAGTTTTAGACTGGTGGAGTTTATTAAAATGAAAATTTTCAGGACCTTTTTACTATTGTTGTTATTTACGAATTTTATTTTTGCTCAAGGTTTCGGTTCAATAGGCAGTGCTGATGCGAGATCAATTGCGTTAGGGAAAATATCTACCGTATCTTCCAGAGGTGTTTTCAGTTTAGGCGCTAATCCGGCAAATCTTGTTCTTAGTGAAACAAATAGTATTCAATTAGCAACTGTATTTCCTTTGCCTAACTTGAATGTATTTGCCGGGAATGATTTTTTAAGTATAAATGATTATAACTATTTTTTTTCCGGTGAACAAAATTCTTTTGGAGAAACAGTAGGAAAATATTTGGATGCAAACGATAAAGAAAAGTTCAGGGATTTGTTTAGTAATGGAACCGGTTTTGCTTCCGATGTATCTTCGTTAATTTTTGCTTTTACGATTAATCTTAGTCCCAAAATTGGTGCATTCGGTTTTTCTATGAGCGATAAAGTTTCGGCACAGGGCGACATACCTTTGGACTTAGTGAATTTTTTCTTAGATGGTAATGAAGTAAATAGAACTTATGATTTAAGTGATTTGGATTTTAAATTCTGGTATCTGCGTGAGTATTCGTTAAGTTATGCAAGAGATATAAGCAGAGTTTCCAGGAAATTCTTAAAACAACTGACTGCCGGAATTTCTATCAAGCTAGTTCAAGGTTTTGCCTATGCAGGTATTCAAGAGAGTAATACTACAGTAAAAACTCTAGATGACTATTCAATCAAAGTTTATAGTAATAATTTATTGAATGCAGCTTTTTCACCAAGTTTTGGAGTTAAATATGATTTTGAAGGTGATATTACAAAAGAATCAAGTGTAGGATTTTTTAATACGCCTGCAGGTCATGGGCTTGGATTTGATTTGGGCGTTTCAGGTAAATTAAATAATATTTGGTCGTTTGGTTTATCAATTACAAATATTGGAAGTATTACTTGGGATAAAGATGCAGCTGAATATACTGCAGGCGGAGAATTCCTTTTTAACGATTTAACAGATTCAACAATGATAGATTCACTTTCTAATGCTTTTACAGGTGAAGGACAATTTGTGAATAGTTTTTCTACTACTTTACCAACGGCTCTTCATTTTGGGGTTGGAATGCAATTAGACAAGTTTATTCACGGTCATTTCCCGGGCAAAATGTTAATTCTATTCGGATTCAATCAAGGATTTAACAGTCAGCCGTCTAACTCTACTAATCCAAGATTTTCTTTAGGATTTGAATGGGCGCCCTTTAAATGGTTCCCAATTCGTTCGGGAATTTCCATTGGCGGAAGAGATAAATTTCATTGGGGATTCGGTTTCGGTCTGGATGCAGGTATCGTGGAATTTAATTTTGCAGCCAGTGATTTCCAATCGATCGT
>BDSW01000222.1 GCA_002898175.1 bacterium BMS3Abin04 | reverse complement strand
CCCGATAAAAATGAACCTGCAGCACCGGTTATTTGAAGTATGGAAAGGGCAATGCCGCCGGTCCAAAGACTTTCACCTTTAGATGTTATATACGTAGGCAAAAATGCGGTTAAAGATCCTTTCAATATTGCCGTAAAAAATATTATTCCGGCTAGAAGCAAAAAGAGAAGTTTTAAGTCCCCAACTGTTTTACCCACGCTTACTAATTCTTCTTTGTTCTTAAATTTATCCGAAATAGTTATATCTTTAAGTTTAAAATAAAGGATAAACGACGCCAACAATCCGAATGGAATTAGTTTGTACGTTCCTTCCAATCCCCATAACGAGACGGCGCCGAGAATAACTAATGGACCAACACTTCTCGCAACTTCTCCTCCAAGCATAAAAAAGCTCATTCCCTTCCCGATTCTATCTCCCGAAACCTGCCGCATCATAACCGGACCGGGGACATGAAACATCGAAGCTCCGATTCCCATAAATAATAACAGAACAACTAAGAAAACATAACTAGGTGCAACTCCCAGCAAGCTCATGCTTGTTGCTGTTACTGTTGGCGCAAAAATTAAAAAATAGCGCATCGGAAGCTTATCGGCAGCTAGACCCACCAACGGATTTAGCAATGACGGAACTCTCTGTACAACCGTTAGTAAACCGGCTAATGAAAGAGACATATTAAACTTTGTAATCAAAAGCGGCAATATGGGAGCAAGAAATGATGAGTAGACATCGTGGAGAAAATGCGCAGTAGTAATAGTTATAACATTTCCGGTTTGAAATTTGTTTTTTTCTTTCACTTTACCATCAATAATTAGAAACCCGGCGTTGTACAAATGCCGGGCTTTTGGGTCAACAATAAATTATTTAACTATAAATTCGTTGTTCTTACGATTGGAATCCGGAATATGTTTATTACCTAAAAGAACTTTGGATAATTTTTTATCGGTTTTATATTTCACTAAAATTGTTCCTGTGCTGTTTTTCCAAATTCTTGAGGATAGTTCGGTTTTACCTTGTGTTCCGTCATTAAAAATAAAAGTTACTTCAACACGAGTAGGAATGTTTCCTATCTTTTTAATTTTTACTTCAATAGTGTCGTTCTTAACCGTTACATTCTCTATTCCCAAATCGGGGTAGCCGAATTCAAAGAACCACGGTTTCCAGAACCAGCTTAAATCTTCTCCGGTAACTCTGTTAAATGTAAAAAAGAAATCGTATGGAATAGGATGATGACCATGCCAGTTAGTTATATAATCCAACAAAGCTTTTTTAAATAGCTTCCTGCCTAATAAAAGCTCAAGTTCTCTGTATGCATTGGAAGGTCGGGAATAAAATGCGGTTCGCATATATCTGCTTTTATTTGAGTAAGAAACTACCATCGGCGGTAATTCACTTTCCATTCCGGCAGTGGATTCGTAACCATGTACATTTCTTTTTAAGTAATCGTATCCGGGGACAAGGCTATCGACGGTTTCTTGCGGGAAAAAGCTTGCCCAGCCTTCGTCCATCCATGCATATTTACGTTCGTTTATTCCCATTATAAAAGGGAAATAACTGTGTGCAATTTCGTGAAATAATAATCCGATAAATCGGGCTTTGTTAGTAGGCGCACCGTCGTTTGTCATCATCGGGCTTTCCATTCCTCCGCCTCTTCCTTTATTACAGAACGATGTAATATGAGGATAAGGGTAAGGGTATCCGGGAAGAACATTCGATAAATAGTTTATAGTGGTTCGTTCAATCTGTGCCCCTGTATCCCAAAACATTGTACTGTCTTTATAAACAACATCGGTTAAAACTCTTCTGCCGGTTTTCTTGTCGACTTCAATGCCGGCGCCGTCCCAAACAAAACTTTTGCTGAGTGCAAATGTGAAGTCGGTTACATCCTTAGCAACAAAGTGCCAGGTGTTTTTTTCGTTATCGGCAGTAACGTTATTATTTTTTCTGTCTTCGGCTGTAATTATATGAATTGTTTCATCAGATTGTTTTGCCTGTAAATACCTTTTATAAATATCTTCTTTCAGAACCTGGCTGCCGTTTTGTAATTCTCCGGCAGCCCAAATTGTATACCCGTTTGGAACCGTGATGCTGACATCGTAGTTTGAAAAGTCATTATAAAACTCAACGTTACCTTGGTAATTAAGTATATCCCATCCATCAATATCGTCGTAAACAGACATTTGCGGATACCAATAAGCCACAAAAAAATCTCCGTCTTTATAATTACCCATTCTTATCGGTACTTTCTCGGAAATTTCAAAACTCCACTTTGCGTTAATTTTAAGTGAATCGCCTGGAGCTAAAGGATTTTTTAATTTAACAAACATATTGGTAGATGAAACCCTTACTTCTTTACTTTTAGGTGAAACATTAATCGTATCTCCGTTAATTAAGAAGTAATCCAGTTTAACACCGTCTGTAAAAGCATCGGGGTTAAAAGGCCAATCACGCACTGAGCCGGGTTTCATAACATTTTGGTACAGACGAACAACAATTCTTTTCAGAGTATCCGGACTGTTATTGTGGTATGTAATTGTCTCAACTCCGGACAAAATGCTTGTTATGGGATTAACTTCGGCGTGAATTTTATAATCCGATCCGTTCTGCCAATAATTCGGTCCCGGTTTCCCGTCGTAAGAACGCGTTCCTTTTTCAAATGCTTTTTGAATATTGCGTGGAATATAAAGACTTGAAGTTTGAGAATATGTTTGAAGTGTTAGTGCAAAGAAAATCAATACAAAGAACGATAACAGAGTTTTGGAAGTCATTTTTCTCCTCGTAATTTTATAAAACAATATTATAGACGAATCATCAAACAGTTAGTTTTATTTTTTTAAAAAATATTTTATTCGATAAACTACTAAATTACAAAGCGGAATGGAAACAGGGAAGCATTTTCTATATTTTATTGATATTAACTCTTAGCAAAATTTTATATCTATATCTTTTTTATATTTGAAATTGAATTTATATGGTAAAAGAATCTTAATATGATAGAAGTAGTAAATCTTCACAAAAGTTTCGGGTCAAACAAAGTTCTTGCCGGAGTTAACCTAAAAATTAAAGAAGGCGAAACCCTTGCAATAATAGGCAAAAGCGGAAGCGGTAAGAGCGTTTTGCTAAAGCACATCGTCGGGTTATTATTTCCCGACGAAGGTTATGTAATTGTTGGGAATGAAAAACTTGATCCGGATAACATAAAAAAATTATATGAAATCAGACGAAAATTCGGGTACTTATTTCAGGGCGCTGCATTATTCGACTCGATGACAGTCGGAGAAAATATTACTCTGCCTCTGGTAGAAAACGATTACGATTTTTCTCAGGAAGAAATAAGTAATAAAGTTAAGGAAAAACTTGAATTGGTTGGTTTACACGGCATCGAAGACCTAAAACCGGCAGAACTTTCCGGAGGAATGAAAAAAAGAGTCGGGCTGGCAAGAGCTTTAATAACCGAACCGGAATATATTTTATACGATGAACCGACAACCGGACTCGATCCGATTATGTCGGATTCGATTGACGAATTAATTAAAGACTTATCAGAGAAATTAAATGTTACCTCAATTGTAGTAACGCACGATATGTTCAGCGTTAAAAATGTTTCCGATAAAATTGCAATGCTTTATGAAGGTAAAATATATTTTGAGGGAACACCGGATGAAGTAATTAATACGAAAGATAAAATTATACAAAGTTTTATAAAACGTACGGGTTTCTAAAATTTTATGACAAAAGCAAAAAAAAAAATAGTTTATGTTTGTACAAACTGCGGGTACGAATCATTAACGTGGCTGGGTAAATGCCCGATGTGCAGCGAATGGAATACGTTTACCGAAGAAGTAAAAGAAACAAAAAAAGAGAAGAGCAAAAAGTTATTGAAGGAAACGGAAGTTTTTAGTCTTAATAATGTTGTTGTAAACGAAGAAGAAAGAATTAAAACAAACGTAGATGAGTTCGATCGTGTTTTGGGCGGAGGATTAATGCCCGGTTCGGTTGTTCTTATTGCCGGTGATCCCGGAATCGGGAAATCCACACTCGTTATGCAAGCCGCAGCAAAAATTAATGGGACGGTACTTTATGTTACCGGTGAAGAATCCGTTATGCAAATTAAACTTCGTTCCACTCGACTGAAAATAAAAAGTAATAATTTGTTGGTCCTAGCGGAAACAGATTTGGATACGATTAAAAGCACAATTAAAAAAGTAAGTCCGTCTGTTGTTATTGTTGATTCAATACAAACGGTTAACAATCCCGACCTGGAAAATGCAGCAGGAACAATAACTCAAATCAGGGAGTGTACACTTTCTCTTATGGGAGAAGCAAAGAAATCCGCTTTTGCGGCATTACTCGTAGGACATGTAACAAAAGAAGGTTTTATTGCCGGACCGAAAGTTTTAGAACACATTGTTGATGCGGTTTTACAATTTGAAGGAGAGAAAAATCATTCATATAGAATTTTAAGAGCTTTAAAAAACAGATTCGGCAATACGAATGAGATCGGAATATTTGAAATGCACAGCGACGGATTAAGTGAAGTTAAAAATCCGAGTGAAATATTTTTAAGTGAGCGATACGGAAATACAACCGGTGCAATTGTAACGTCCAGCATGGAAGGAACCCGTCCTGTACTTTTTGAAGTTCAAGCCTTGGTAACTCCTTCCGGTTTTGGAAATCCGCAAAGAGTAGCAACCGGTTTTGATTACAGACGGCTTTCGATTCTGCTTGCAGTTCTCCAAAAAAGAGCCGGCTTGAGGCTATCTTCACATAACGTATTTTTAAATATGGCAGGTGGAATAAGAATTTTTGAACCTGCGGTAGATTTAGCCGTCTGCAGTGCGATAACTTCCAGCTTATCAAACAAACCGTGCAGGGAAAGTACAGTGGTTATTGGCGAAGTAGGACTTGGCGGAGAAATAAGAAGCGTTGGGAATATTGAAAAAAGAATTCAGGAAGCATACAAACTGGGTTTTGAAAATATTGTGATTCCTAAAAACAACATTAAATCAATTAAACGCAAAAGCAAGATAAATGTTATCCCGGTTGAAAATTTAGTTTCTGCCATTGAAGAAATATTAAGCTGACCTCTCATTGCTTTTCCACTTAAGTTCTGCAAATTGTTATAGAACAGGTTACTAATCTGTTCAACGAAAATTAGGGTATAAGTTATTGGCTTTAGATTAATGACTATCAAATAAAAATTATTTTATTTAATTTGTAATTAAAATTCGTTTCAATTATGAATTATTTTAAAATTACATTGGTTGTTTTCCTTTTCGTTACAGGTTTTCTACATACTCAAGAAAGGAAAAGCAACTTCTCTGCGCAACCCGATTTATCCAAGATTAAACTTAAATTAAAAGGAACCGTATTACCGGATAATGAACTTCAGCATCAAAAAATAATGGTTCCGTTTCAACTAAAAAGGAACAATATCCTCTTAAATTCAAACATTTATTTATATCCCGGTCTTTTTCAAACATATAATAGTTTTAAGCAGCATGATAAATTAGCTTCGGCAAAGAATAGTATTTCAGAATTTCTTATTTTAAAATACAACGACATTCCCAAATATGATCTTGGAAAGTTCGGCGTTTATTTAGGGATCTCTAAAAAAGTTTTTGCAATAATTTTAGGAATAATTTCTTTATTATAACAATGAAAAACATAACTTATTCAGATGGTTTAGTTGAAATCACAAACGATAACATCCTGCTGCGGAAATATTATTTTCCAACGTTCACATCGAAAAGAATAGAATTTTCCGACATTGATTTTGTTGAGGTTGTTAAACCCGGCTTATTTACAGGAAAATATAGGATTTGGGGAACGGGAGATTTTAGTCATTGGTTTCCTTTGGATTTAGCACGAAGCAAAAGAGATTCAATATTCATAGTTCATAGAAAAGGGAAGAAAATGCTTATTGGATTTACGGTCGAAGATTCCAATACAGTTAAATCGATATTAAAAAACAAAAACCTGTTAAAAATTTAATTAAAAAAATGATTTAAAACAAAAAGCCGTCCTTAATATTTATTAAGCACGGCATAAACAAGTATGTTTAGATGTTTAATTATATAAAACTAAAAACTCAGTCTCTTATGAACTTCTTCGGAAATTTCAGCCGAAACCAATAGCCTTCCGCAGGATTCACATGTAAACAATCTTCTATTTCCTCTTATTTCTATTTGCCTTTGCGGAGGAACAACATTGTGGCAGCCGGTACAAGCGCCCCTGGAAATCGATGCCACGGCAATTCCACCAAGCGCTTTACGAATTCTCATATAAGTATGATAATCGGATTTTCTAATTTGCGTCACTACTTTTTCGCGTTTTTCTCTTAATTTTACCTCTTCTCTTTCGTTCGCCTTGATAATCTTTTTTAGTTCCGCTTCTTTCTTTTTAACCTTCGTTTCAAGTTCATCCACTTGCGGTTGAAGTTCTTCTACTTCCATCTTTATTTTTTCAACAAGATTTTCAGCTTCAGTATTTTCGATATTCAACTCTTTGATTTTCTCTTCGCTATGATCAATTTCCTTAGTTAGGGCATCGTACTCTTTGTTGTTTCTTACTTTGTATAATTGAGCCTTAAATCTTTTAAGATTTTCATTTAACCTCTCAATTTCAGACTCATTTTCCTGCCTTTTCTCCAACAATTCGGCTTTGCTGGATTCTTTTGCCGATATATTTTCCGTTATGGAAAATATATGATTTTTTAACTCGTTTACAGCCAGGGGAAGATCACCTCGTAATTCTTCTAATTCATCAAGTTGATCATCAATTAACTGTAATTCGTACAGTATTGAAAGACGATTAAGCAATTTATTTTACTCCTTTATTATTAAAAAATTTTACCGGGTTTGTAGATCTTTTGAATTTAATAATTTCAAAAGATTCACCCTGTTTATTTATAAATTTTTTTATTTTCATTTTTACGGCATTTAGAACTAAAACTTCCGTTTCGTAATGCCCAGCATCAATAAATAAAATTTTATCCTCTCCGTCTTGAAACGTATGATACTTTATATCCGCAGTAATGAATGCATCGGCTTTTTGAACTATAGCAGCGCTTAATAAATCGGCGCCGCTCCCTCCGCAAACAGCAACTTTTTTAATCTTTCCGTTTTTGCCTTTGGCATATCTTACGTTTTCCGTTTTCAAAGATTTGCAAACATGGGATAAAAATTCTTTTGTGCTTAATGATTTCCGTAATTCCCCAACAGCTCCAAAACCATAATTTGAATTTTTATTTTTTAACGGATAAATATCGTAAGCAGGTTCTTCGTAAGGATGAACTTTTAGCATTGCAGAAAGTACTTCCTTTAGATTCCAAGAATTAACCAACACCTCCAATCTAACTTCATTTACAAATTCAAACGAATTTTTCTTTCCCACTGCCGGATTAGATTTTGCAGAACCTTTAAATGTGCCGGTTCCGGAAGTTCTGAAACTGCATCTATCATACTCACCTATTATTCCGCCGCCGACTTCAAAAATTGCTTCCGATATTTTTTCAACGTGGTTTTCCGGTATAAAAACAACCAGTTTAAATTGATTTTCTTCTTCCCGCTTTAAGAACCGAATGTTATTAAGCTCTAATACTTTTGCTAACTCAAAACTTACGCCTTCTTTTGTAAAATCTAAGTTAGTGTGAGCCGAATAAACTACTAAATTATTTTTAATAACTTTTTCAATTAATTTTGCTTTGGAATTTTTTTGAAAGTCTAGGTTTTTAAGCGGGTTAAACAGTAATGGATGGTGAGTAAAAATAAAATTGCAGTGATTTTTTACGGCTTCTTCGGCTGCCTCTTCTGTCAGTTCGAGGCAGAGGAAAACATTTTTAATTTTTGTTTTCCTTGAACCAATTTGAAGCCCGACGTTGTCTTGGCTCCATGCAGCTCCCGGCGGAGCCCAATCTTCTAAGTATTTTATCAATTCTTCTGCAATCATAAAAAAAATGCACCACCGATTTTGGAAGTGCATTTTGAATTTCAGGTTTTATCCTTTTGTATTCGAATTAAGTAATTTTTGTATTTTGCCTATATTGTATTTTAATACATTCATAATTTTAGAATACTAAATATACTTTTTTTTGAAACTATTTTCAATATTTCATTTGGTACACAAATTTTTCTCCTATTTTACCTCAGGCAACTATCCGGTTATCTCCGATAACGCTTTTTTGATTAATTCCTCAAGTGTTAAATCCGGTGAGCATTCTAAAATTTTTCTTACTGCCGATTCCGCGGTTTTTTTATTGTAGCCAAGTGCTAATAACGCATTTACCGTATCGGATTTTATTCCAAAAGCTTCCGAAGATAAGCTCTCTCCGTCGGTTGAGATAGAATCCACTTTATCTTTTAGTTCAATAATCAATCGATCAGCTGTTTTTTTACCAACACCGGGAACAGCAATTATTCTGGATTTATCGCCGAATTGTAACGCTTCTTTAAGGTCGCCGACCTGTATTCCTGATAAAATACTTTGAGCTAATTTAGGTCCAATTCCGCTCACGCTTATTAGTTTCTCAAACATCTCCTTTTCGGAAGTAGTTAAAAAACCGTATAATGTTAAAGCGTCTTCCCTAACACTCAAATAAGTATATAAAGAAACCGTTGATTTGTCTTCAGGAATGTTTTCAAAAGTGTTAATGGAAATATTAACCAAATACCCAACGCCATTTACATCTACTAATAATTGGGTAGGTTTTTTAGATATAATTTTTCCGGTTAAGTAACCAATCATTTATTTGCAATCCGGATATAATTTAAAATTTTAACAATTTATATTATTTTCATTCAATTATTTTGTCGGGATTGGCGGAAACATATGAAGCCCAACTTGAGCTTTTTGATTGTCTTGAACCTCTCTTAAACGCATGACAAACTGCAACGGCTAATGCATCGGATTCATCAAATTTCATATTTTCTTCTTCCAGCCGGAGTAATTTATTTATCATAAATTGTACTTGTTCTTTTGATGCGGCTCCGTTTCCGACAACTGCTTTTTTTATTTCACGCGGAGAATATTCAGCCGTATCCAATTTATTATGTGCAGATATCAGAAGAGAAACACCTCTAACATATCCTATTTTTAGTGTAGATTGAATATTTTTTCCATAAAATGCAGTTTCAAGAGAAAACTCATCAGGTTTATATAATGTGATTATCTTTTGTAATTCATTATAGATTTTATTTAACTTGTCGGCAATGTTTAAATTAACGGAAGGCTTAATAACTCCCGAGCTTACATAAGCGAGTTCATTGTTTACATACTGCACAATTCCGTACCCGGTAAATTTAGTACCGGGATCAACACCTAAAATTATCATTAAACAGACTACAAATTATAAATTAAACTTTTATTCGGCATCAACAAAATCGGCATTTGTGTACACGTTCTGTACATCATCATTATCTTCAAGAGTATCTATTATTTTCATTGCTTTTTCTGCATTTTCTCCGCTAACCGAAACAGTGTTTTTAGCAATCCACTGTAAATTAGCGTTTTCAATATTAAAATCAGCATTCTGCAAAGCTTTTCTAACTTCTTCAAAATCCTCTACAGCAGTAGTTACTTCGTAGAAATCATCCTCTGTTTGAAAATCTTCCGCACCCGCTTCCAGCACAATTTCCATTACTTCATCTTCGGATTTATCACCTGCAACAACAGTAATAATACCTTTTCTATCAAACATCCAAGCAACGGAGCCGGTCTCGCCCAAACTCCCGCCATGTTTACTTAAAATATGTCTTACCTCCGCTACAGTTCTATTTTTGTTATCCGTTACGCTTTCTATCAAAAGGGCAATTCCGCCGGGTCCGTATCCTTCATAAGTTAATTCTATATAATTAACTCCCTCTAGCTCTCCCGTTGCTTTTTTGATTGCTCTTTCAATATTATCACTCGGCATATTTGCCGATTTAGCATTGTCAATAGCAAGCCTTAAACGGGGATTTGCACCCGGATCGCCTCCGCCCTGCCTGGCGGCAATTGTAATTTCTTTAATTAGTTTAGTAAATATTTTACCTCTTTTTGTATCGGCAACTGCTTTTTTCCTTTTAATTGTTGACCATTTAGAATGTCCCGACATAAAAGTTCTCCAAATAAGAGTTTATAATTATTCTTTAATTCTTAAATCCTTTAATCTTAACTGAGGATAAGTCCTTCCATCTCGAACAATTTTTTCAATTGTGAACACAATATCAACTTTATTTTTGTCTTTTTCAATTAGATTAACAAACACTCCCATATTAAATCCTATTGAATCATAAATTCGGTCTGTTCCGTTCTGGCTGAAAGAAACTACCATATGGTTTGTTCCTACAATCCGGGGCATATTTTTAACGTTAACATTTTCCGCTAAAAATACCGGTCTCATATTACCAGGACCAAAGGGAGCAAACTGGTTTAATATTCTAACAAATTTCGGTGTTATATCGTGTAATGAAATTTTCTGATCAATTATTACTTCCGGTTTAACATCTTGAGCGGTTAATGTTTCTCTTAAAATTTCGTTAAACCTTTTTCTGAATTCATCAATTTTATCAACTTTAATTTCTAATCCCGCAGCAGCTTTATGTCCGCCGAATTGAACCAGTAGATTTTTACATTCTTGAAGGGCTTCGTATATGTTAAACCCAACAATGCTTCTTGCAGAGCCTTTTGCTACACCATCGATAGTAGTAAGCATAATTGTCGGCCTGTAAAATTTTTCTACCAACCGAGAGGCAACAATTCCAATAACGCCGGGATGCCAATTGTCGTCATGTAGAACCAACCCAAGGCTATCGTTGTTTTCAATATCTTCTCTGGCAAGCTCTATTGCGTGGGAAAAAGTAACTTCGTCTACTTTTCTCCTTTCAAAATTTTCTCCTTCCAACACACTTGCTAATCTTTCGGCTTCCGCATAATCTTTAGTAATAAACAGTTCTACTGCTCTATATGCATCTCCCATTCTGCCCACTGCATTAATTCTAGGTGCAACGGTAAAAACAATTTGTCCGGCAGATAAATTACCGGGTGTCATTCTTGCGCGCTTCATCAAAGCTTGTATGCCGGGTCTAGGATTATTATTAATTTTTTCTATTCCTTCTTTCACAAGAATACGATTTTCATCAACCAGCGGAACAATATCCGCAGCTCCCGCTAAAGCAACAAGGTCAAGATAATCTAATACTAATTCCTTTCTGCCGATTTTATCCGCTATTGCTCGTGCAAGTTTAAATGCAATCCCTGCACCGGAGAGATAATTAAACGGATAGTTATCGTTTGGTTTCAACGGATCTAAGATAGCAAAAGCATCAGGCAATATATCCTTAGGCTGATGGTGGTCACAAATAATAGTATCAACACCCAGCTTATTTGCATGAGCAACTTCTTCAACTGCAGTAATACCGCAATCGACAGAAATGATTAAATCGGTTCCGCGTTCTTTCAGAATGTCAACACTTGTAAGTGAAATTCCGTAACCTTCCGTAATTCTGTTGGGAATGTAAACTTCAACATTAGCGTCCAGTTCTTTAAGGAACATATACATAATTGCAGCTGAGCATGTTCCGTCTACATCGTAATCTCCATAAACACAAATTTTTTGATTACTTGTAACGGCTTCTATTACTCGCCTTGTTTCTTCTTCCATTCCATCCATTAAAAACGGATCGTGGATAGCATCTAAGGATGGTCTGAAATAATCTTTAGCCTCATAGAAATTTGTAACACCCCGTTTAATAAGAAGGTCGGCAAGGATGCTTGATATGTTTAAGCTGTCGGCTAAAGCGAGAACGGCTTTACTATCTGATGGCTCTTTAAGAGTCCAGCGCTTTTTAAGCATTTTTCTTCCTTAACAGAAGAAGAACTAATGATTCAAGTCTATAAGCCGAATTCTGTATCCGGCAGTTGCCGGACGGCAATTATTTATCTTGCCCGGACATTGCTGCCCGGATCCAGCGGTCTACCCGAAGAACAATAAAGCGAACAACTTTTATTCCGTTAAACGGAAAATTCTTCTACTTGACCTTGCACCGAGTGGGGTTTACTCTGGTCCGGCATAAGCCGGACTCCCATCACTGGGACCCTTGATATTACTATCAAAGCGGTAGGCTCTTACCCTGCCTTTTCACCCTTATCCGGCAGCAGCCGGACGGTATATTTTCTGCAGCACTTTCCGTAACCAATAGCTTGCACCATTGGCTCCCGGGCGTTACCCGGCACCCTGTTCTTTGGTGTTCGGACTTTCCTCTACTCAAGTTTAACACCCTTAAGCAGCAATTGCCCAACTTGATTCATCAGTTGCACTTCCATTTATTTTGTTATTATTATTATTTCTCAAACTGAGACAAATATAACAAAATTTTTTGGATTTTTCATGTGTAAAATTTGGGAAGTGCATAAATTTCCGGTAGCTTTTTTCATATTAATATTAGAAAGTATTTTACTCAATCAGAAATATTATGTTTAACTCCACCAAGTAGGTAAATAGGAATTTCACCCCTCAACCGCTCACAGCACCATACATGACAGACTCCCGTCATACGGCTTGTGTTATTCAATAATAGTTTTAACAATAACCTTTCTGCCAATCTGGTTTTAATGGCTTTTAAAACTTCTCCGGTTTCTTCTTTGCTTGTACAGTGTATAATAATATCATATGCATATCTTACATAAATAAGTTTAGGTATGTATGAGGTTATCCATTTAAAATTTTCAATTGCTCATTCTTCATTGTCGATTTTTAACGGTACGCTGATTTCCATTGAAAGATTATGATTAATACAAAATTTTTTTAATATCTGAAAAACAAAAACGAACAATTATATTAGTTGGAAAGCTATCAATAGAAAAACACCATGTTCTACACCACTAAAATTTCATATAGCTTGCCTTGCTTTCTATGACTTGCACCCCAATTAGTGTACAAGAAGAAAAGCCGGTATATTAGTAATAATAAACCTGGAAGAAAAATGGAATTATGTCAAAAGAGGAAAGTTTACACAAAAGAATTTAAGGAAGAAACGATTCAATTTGATCGGCTCCCCAATTAGCGTACACAAAGAAAAGCCGGTCAATGAGTTATAATAAAACCGGAGGAAAAATGAGTGGTATTCAAAGAAGAAGAAGTTTACACGAAAGAATTTAAGAAAGCAACAGTTCTTTTAGTATTAGAACTAGGTATAATAGTTTCAAAAGTATCTGAAGATTTAGAAATAGGAACGGAAATAATTTACAGATAAATACGTAAATACAAATCAGATCCGATAAACGGTTTTCCTGGAAATAGTTGTCTAAAACCATAAGACGAGAAATTGCATAAGTTGGAAAGTGACCCGGCAGACATAGGGGAAGAATGCGACATACCTGCCCGCAGACCGGCGGGTTAAAAAAAAGCAGTACGCATCTTTTCAAGAACAAAGCAATGAAATTTAAGTTTATAGAAAAAAAGGAAAAACTATAGAATTGTACCAAAGCCCTGAGGGAGAAAGATACGAAAAATACTAGGGGGTACCCCAAAGTGGATACTACTACTACCTAAAAAATCGATATGACAAAAGGAAATTGGAGGATAAAATTCTATACAAGTTGATTGAGCCAATATGGAAAAGCAATTACCGACCCTATGGTTATTGAAGAATTCATTCGGTATTACGTTCACAAGGAATTTATTTCAACAGGAAACGAATATTAAAATTAATGCAAGAGAATAGTATTGCTGCCAAAATTAAGAAGAAATTTAAGAGAACGACGAACTCTAATAACAGCAATTACATTTCACCTAATTTGTTGGAGCAGAACTTTATAGTAAATTCACCCAATGAAGCTTGGATAGTAGATATAACCTATATCAGTACTTATGAGGGTTGGCTATATATACCAGTTATATTTGATTTGTATTCTAGGAAAGTAGTTGGATGGTCTATGAATAATAGAATGACAAGTCAGCCGGTAGTTGATGTTATGCGAATTTCTTGTGTGCGAGGTTCTGCCGGTTCCCAGGTAGTTATTAGAATTCACAAAATTCCAGTAAGATTTACGTGTAATTGTTACCGTTAATCCATAATTTGTCTCATTCCTGCTCACACCCAAAATTCCGCCGACTTTTTATCTTTCTAAAATCTTCCAAAATTCAAAATTATACTGGAAAAATGGCCTGGTTCAAAATTTGATGTTAAATTTTCTGCATAAAACTTTCGACAATCTTTTATAACAACCAAATAAAGGAAATATAATGGGTCAACAACAATTATTATTAATTGTATTAGGTATTGTAGTAGTTGGTCTAGCCATTCTCGTCGGTATTAACATTTTTACGGCACATGCTGTTGAAGCAAAAAGGGATTTAGTATTACATGAATGTGTTGAACTTTCCTCAATGGCACAGCAATATTACAGGAAACCGGCAGAGATGGGGGGTGGTAATAGAACATTCACCGGTTGGGAAATACCACCAAAGATGATTAATACAGCCAACGGGAATTTTACTGCAGTTGTAAATTCTTCTTCCGTTGAAATTACCGGAACAGGTAACGAGGTCGTAACCGGAAGTGATTCGGTAAAAGTTAAAGTTACAGTCTACCCGGATAATTATACAACCATTATATTAAACTAATTAATGAAAATTCCGATAATTACCTGTAAGAATTACATGCATAAAAAATCAATGATGTACCATTTTGATAAAAAAACAGATAATAGTTTATTTTGATTCACAAAATGAATTTGTAACATGACAGGGATCACAAATTTTGTAAATAAACG
>BDSW01000221.1 GCA_002898175.1 bacterium BMS3Abin04 | reverse complement strand
GTTCTGTACTATTTGTACAAGAAGAAAGAAATAAGCCCAGTAAGAGAAATAAACTCAAACCGATTTTTGAAAGGATCTTGCTGTTCATAAAATGCTCCTTTTGATTATGGATAAAAGATTTTTTTTTAAGATATATTTCTTTTTTGTTTCCCACTTTTTTTTTGTTTGTTAAAAGGTTTTTATTTGTTCGTGTGCAATATGTAGAAACATTTCATCCAAATTGTGATATTCGTCAAATAAAAGAAAAATATGAACTAGAAAGTGAACTTTATACCCAAGGTTGGAACAATAGGCCATAGTTCAACTTCTTTTTTAAATGGAATACCGACTGCATTAAATTTATATTCGTAACCCTGAATATTCTTAAAATTGAAAACATTACTTACATCTACAAAAACGTTCATATTAAATGAAGAAAAATTAAATTCTTTATTAATTCGCACATCTACTCTTTTGTATGCAGGTAAATAGGCAGAATTCTTTTTACTTTTAACCCAACTCCAAGTATATTTATCATTATTAAATTTCTTTACTCTGGGCGTATACGGATAACCACTGCCGTAATTAAACCTGGTATTCATACTCCACCCTCTGCCGAAATCAATACCAGCAACTACAGAAAGTGTATGGCGCTGATCAGTATATCTCGGATATGCACCAATATTGTCGTCCAGAATATCCTCATTTGCAATAAGGTAACCGTAGCTAATCCATGAATAAAAATGCGGAATATTTAAGCTCAGATAAACATCCACGCCCTCAGCGTAACCGGTTGCGTCATTCTTTTTTGAATAACTTAATCTATCGAATGTTGAAAAGAATGAGGAAATTAGATTATCATATTTCTTATAATAACCGTCAACTCTAAATTTCAAAAAATTTGTACTATTATTATTTAAAGGAATTAATTGTTCAATTCCCATCAAATAATGAGTAGCTTTTTGAGATTTAGTATTTGTATCTGATGCTATAGTTGAAGCTAACTGTTTAAAGATAGGTGATTGGTAGTAATAACCCCATGCTCCTCTTATAGTAGTTCCGGTGTTCAATTGATAAGATAAACTAACTCGTGGACTTAACTCCGTTTCTTTATTAAGATCGAAATAATCAATTCTCCCACCTAAATTCAGTATAAATTTCTGAGATAATTGAAAAATATTTTCTAAGTATCCGGAAAATTTATAGGAAGAAGCATTTAAGGTATCATTTGGGGTTTCAACACTCTGTGTAATAGTTTTTTTATAAGTTGTATCGGCAAAACTGCTGAAATTCTTTCTTTCTTCAACGGTTTTGTCATCTGAAGTTTTATTCTCATAAAATATGTTTTGATAACCTAACCCGGATCTTATTTGATAAAACGGACTTAGCAAGGATTCAAAAGAGGTCTTACCTTCAAATGTTTTTATTCTTAGATTATCTTGAAAATCTCGTTTTACAGTAACATTCCTGAAATACTCATTACTAATTGAAATATTTTCTTGATAGTCTGATTGAGTGAATCTGTTTTCCCTGTCAATTTGGTCATAATATGAGACTTCCAAATTTAAGAGGGATTTACTTGAAAGAACATTTTTACTTTGAATATCTATCAAATTACTGAAGTAATCGGCATTATTATTTTCTTTAGAGCTAATTCCGAGTTTTCTAAAACCTACTTCATCTTTAAAGTTAAACCCGCTTTCTAGGGAAAAAGAGTTTTTCTTTTTAGGATCATAAATAAAATTATCACCTGAGTGGATAAACTCTAATAATATTTTGTTTTTTGGAGTGAAGTGATAAGATAATACGCCTTGAATATCATAGAACGATGGTTTGGCTGAAGATACATCTTCAAAGTTTAATAATGATAGAACATATTCCAGATAACTTTTCCTTGCTCCTAAAATAAAAGAACCTTTACTTCCCAGCGGACCTTCGGCATAAGCGTCTAAATAAGCTAGACTAAATGTTGCAGAGCCCTTATAAAGCTTTCTGTTTCCTTCTCGGTAATTAATATTAAGTACCGAGCTCATCTTATCGCCGTACCTGGCGCTAAATCCGCCTGTAATTAAATCGACCTTTTTGATTAAATCGACATTAAAAATTCCCACACTTGCATTGGCAGCTTCTTTAATGTGAAAAGGCTGATAAACCTGCGCACCATTTACTAAAACAAGATTTTCATCTTTGTTCCCGCCGCGTACATTGTATTCTGCGCTGAATTCATTATTTGCGGAAATTCCCGGTAAAGCTTGTACCGATCTTAAAACATCCGGCATAGCAGAAGAAATTTCTCTTATTTTTTCACTTTGTAATGAAAGTGGTGAAATTGTACCGTCAGTTGAATTAGTGGAAGAGCTTGCATAAACGGTAACTTCCTGTAAAAGTATATCGGTTGAATAGAGCTTAATTATTAACGGAGATAATCCTATTTTAACGGAAATCTTAAGTTTCTCCGTTCGATATCCAACAAAACTAACTTGTAAAGTAAAAACTTTAGGTTTAAGATTAATCTTAAATTCTCCGCTTTGATCTGTTGTCGTTCCTCTTCCATTCTCAATAATATAAATATTAGCAAATGGAAGAGGTTCGTTTGTAGAAGCATCAATTACTTTACCGGTTACTTTTATCTGTGCAAATGAATTTAGAGAAGAAGAAAAAAGTATTAACAGAGCAAATAGATTTATGTTTATTATATTTTTTAGCATAATTTTCTTGGTTTTTATTAAAGTTTAATGAACATGTTCCCAAATATTATTGAATACATTAACTAATCTAATAGACTAAGTAAAATGAATTGTGAGGAAGGTCATAATTTAGTTGGGGACCAAATAATTTCAGATTCAATTGACCATACTATCAAAGAGCAATGATAAAATAAAAATATCAATTGAACAAAAAAAATATAGGTATAGAATTTATTTAAAAACTCAAATCCGTTCGTTTAAAGTACAGCATTTGATTAACTTTTTCAAAAATAAATTGATAATATTATCTTTTTGTATAATAACAAAATATTATTCATAGTTGATTTTTTCAAAAATAATTTTAAATTAAATATGAAATAAAAAAAGGAGTCTAAAATGATTAAAAGAATTTTAGTTCCGCTGGATTTCTCAAAGCATTCAAATTCGGCAATTTCATTTGCCGTAAAATTAGCTAAACAAACAGATGCAATTCTTACAGGACTTGTAGTCCTGGATATTCAGGGTATTGAACGAGCAATCGGTTCAGTACCGCTTGGGGCATTACATTATGCGCATATTTTAGAAGAAACAAAAATGAACGAAGCAAAAGAATCTATCAAAAAATTACTTTACAAATTTAACGAAAGATGCAGTAGAGAAGGAATTAAACATTTTGAAGCCGAAGAACAAGGTAGTCCCAGTTTTTCTATTATGAAAGAATCGATTTATTATGATGCCGTGATAGTCGGACTAAAAACTTACTTCAATTGTTGTTCAGATAGTAATAACGAATTAGCTTTAACAGACTTATTAGAAGAATCTGTTACTCCAATTTTTGGTGTCCCGGCAAATTTAAACTTCCCTCAAACTAAAATCAAAATATTAATAGCTTTTGACGGTAGTCAAAATTCTGCCAAAGCTCTTCAAAGATTTGCGCAATTAGCGAACCCAAATTCTTACAATATTACAATTATAACTTCCGATCCAAATAAAGAAGCCGCAGATTTTAAACTAAATAATGCGGAAGCTTATTTAACGGCTCATTCGTTTAATAATATCAGAAAGGTTTGGACAAAAGAAAATATTAAAGAGATTGTTAAAAATGATTTTATTGAAAATACCGATTTATTTGTATTAGGCGCTCATTCAAAGTCTGCCGTAATTGATTTTATGGTTGGTAGTCTCACTAAATTTCTTATAAAACTTGATAGGAAACATTTATTAATAGGTTAATATTGATAAAATCTCAGATGTCTACATGAGGAATTATTTCTAAGAAAATAAAAACGTGGCACAAATATTTTGAAAAATGGTATAATAAAACAGAGAAACAAAAAAGAGTGCAAATAAATAAGTTAATAAATTAGGAGTTTCCATGAATACAATTAGTCCGATTATCAAAGCAAGAAAGTATGTAGAGTCACACACACAATTGCAAGATAGAGATGCTAAGAAAAAGTTTATAAAAACTGGCCCGTGTCTAACAATCTCTAGACTACACGGAATAGATAGTGAAATAATATCAGATGAATTAGTTAATTATTTTAATTTTTACAGAAAAAAAGATACGGGTGAATGGGCGGCTTTTGATAAGAATCTAATTAAAAGAGTTTTAAAAGACCATGATTTACCCTCACGCTTGGATAAGTTTATTACTGAAGAAAGAATGTCGACAATGAATGAAATGTTAAATGAACTTTTTAAAGTTCATCCTCCTATAATGGAGCTCCTTCATAAAACATCAAGCACAATCTTAAAACTTGCAGAAATGGGAAATGTAATAATTGTTGGACGCGCAGCCAATATAATTACAGCTAATCAAAAGAAAGCATTTCATATAAGACTAGTTGCTCCGTTGAAGACCAGAATTCATAATTTAAAAGCTTGGAAAAATATTTCTAAAAAGGAAGCTGAAAGAATCATAAAGCATGAAGATAATGCCAGACGGGATTATGTAAACAGGCACTTTCATAAGGATATTGATAGTCCTTATAACTACAATGTAATTATTAACATCGATAAGTATGATAATAAAACTTTAGTAGAAACTATTGGTCAAATGGTAATTAGAAAATATCCTAAGTATTTTGAATATTAAATAAGAAATAAAGGGATAGATATAGTATGGATTTTTATAAATATCATTAACTATTTTTATGCATTCTGCTTAAATAAGTTATAATATTTTCTCTGCTTAAAATTCCCATAATTTCATTGTTTTCAAAAACAGGTAACTGGTTAACTCCTTCAGTATCCATTTCTTTAAGAGCACCTACTAGATCATCATTGGGCTTAAGAGTTTTTAATTTTAATAGCGGAGTCATAATCTCACTTACGGTTGTTGTACTCCATTCGTCTTTAGGTACATTTTGAATTGAATGCAAAGTTAAGAAACCGATATTATTTCCATCCTTTTCAATTATGAAAAATCTTCTATGCCTAACTAATAAATCGTTTTCAATGAATTCTTGAATAGTTGTATCATACGGAAGAAGAGCAAAAGACTTGCCCATCGCATCTTGAACAGTATGTCCTTTTAATAATTCACTAATCACTTGTCTTTGAACTTGTGCAACGGAAGCGGTTTCTAAAAACCAGCCGATAAATGCAATCCATATTCCATCAATAACATCTCCTTTCATTAAAATGAAGAATCCAAGAAGAATAAAAAAGAAACCGAAAAACTTACCGGTTGCTGCTGATATGGCAGTAGCTTTTTTATAATCTTTGGTAACTGCCCAAATAATTGCTCTAAAAACTCTACCGCCGTCTAACGGGAAACCGGGCACAAGATTAAAAATTGCCAAGATAAAATTTATTTCAAAAAGATACTGAAACATTGCATGGAATTGTTCGTTCCCTGAAAAAACTTTTGCAATTATATAGCTTAATAATGCAATAATAAAACTTGCAATAGGTCCGGCGCTTGCTATCCAAAATTCTTGTATCGGTTTTTTCGGTTCTTCAGATATCTCTGCAATTCCGCCGAATATAAAAAGTGTAATTTTTCGTACTTTAAGTTTATAGTGAATAGCCAATGCCGAATGTGCCAGTTCATGTAAAAGAACGCTTACAAAAAATAGAATAGATGTAAGTGCGCCAATTGACCAATAAGAAAATACCGACCAATTTTTAAATTGCGAAGGGAAATAGCTCCCCGCCAAAATCCATGTTATAAGTATAAATACTATAAACCATGAATAATCTAAGTTTAGTGGAATTCCCTTTATCTTACCAATGCGTACATGATTGTGTTTGTTCATTTTATAATCTACAAATTATTACAATTCTGTTTTACTTAATATAATATTTCTTAATGGAATTATCCTTTAATTTATTTGATTTAATAAAACATTCTTATTAG
>BDSW01000220.1 GCA_002898175.1 bacterium BMS3Abin04 | reverse complement strand
CGGAACTTCGGCAAAAGGATTTGACTGCAGCGGATTTACAAAAACGGTTTATTACTTAAACGGTTTGATTTTACCAAGGGATGCTTCTCAACAAGCTCAAATAGGAGAATTAGTCGATACGACCGTTAACTTAGATAAATTTAAACCGGGCGACTTATTATTTTTCGGAAGGAAAGCTACAAAAGATAAACCGGTAAAAGTTGTTCATGTTGGTATTTATTTAGGAAACGGAGAATTTATTCATGCGTCAGGTAAAGTGAAAATTAATAGTTTTAAAAAATCTGCTAAAGATTTTAACAATTACAGATACAACACATTTTTATTTGCAAGAAGAATGTTAAACTCTAAAGGTGAGAAAAATCCAATTAAAATAAAAAATAATAAATTTTATCGGTGAATAATATGAAGCAAACAAGAAGAGATTTTATTAAGACCGGAGGAATTTTAGCCGGAGGTGTTGTTGCTACAGCTGCAATACCAAACACATTAAATAACAAAATATCAAAACAACAATCAAAGAATTACGAGATGAATTTTTCATTCAAACCACATACTTTAAAATTAAAACATGTTTTTACAATTGCCACTAATTCAAGGACAACAACACCTGATATTATAACCAGAATAGAATATGACGGAGTTGTAGGCTACGGAGAAGCTTCTATGCCTCCTTACTTAGGCGAATCTGAAGAAACTGCAACTAAGTTTTTGTCCAGAGTTAATTTAAAACAATTTAAAGACCCGTTCGAACTTGAAGACATTATAGATTATGTCGATTATATTGAAAAGGGGAACCCGGCTGCTAAAGCTTCCGTTGATATTGCACTTTACGATCTAGTCGGTAAGTTAATGAACCAGCCCTGGTACAAGATTTGGGGTTATGACAAAAGTAAAACTCCTAATACTACTTTTACAATAGGGATTGACAAACCTGATGTTGTACGTCAAAAAACCAGGGAAGCTAAAGGATTTAAAATTTTAAAAGTAAAATTAGGAAGAGGTAACGACAAACAAATGATAGAAGCAGTTCGTTCGGTGACCAATGTACCGTTAACTGTAGATGTAAATCAAGGATGGAAGGATAAACATTATGCTTTAGAAATGGTACAATGGTTAAAGGAACAAAATGTTGAGTTTGTTGAACAGCCAATGCCTAAAACTCAAGTCGATGATATTGCCTGGTTAACGGCTCACAGCCCCTTGCCAATTATGGGGGATGAATCTATTCAAAGAATCCCCGATGTTATTAAAGCACATGGCGTATATTCTGGAATTAATATTAAACTAATGAAATGTACAGGATTGCGTGAAGCTCATAAAATGCTTAACCTTGCCAAATCATTAGACATGAAGGTGATGATAGGATGTATGACAGAAACTTCATGTGGTATTTCCGCTGCTTCTCAACTTTCTCCAATGGCAGACTGGGCTGACTTAGACGGGAATTTATTAATTAGTAATGACCCATTTGAAGGGACCAAAGTAATAAACGGCAAATTAAGTTTGACTGATTATCCGGGTATTGGGCTTAAGCCGGATAAAAATGTTTGGGGAAAAATTTAGCTCTAATTATTTGCTTGATTTTGAATTATAAAAAATTTACGTTTTAAAAATTGCATTTATTTTGAAAAGGAAATATTATGGGTAAAAATTTTGTCTCGAATAAAGACGAAACCGTTAGGATGTTCCAAAGTGATTTTTTAGAAGCCTTTTCTAAAGTTCATTGGTCTGTACCGTTGTACTTATTTATCCCCTTAATTTTATACTTTTTAGAACGCAGCATTTTCTTATATCATTTAACAGCATTAACTATTATAGGAATGTTGATAGCAGGAATATTTTTCTGGTCTTTTGCCGAATATTTTCTTCATAGATATTTATTTCATTTCCATCCGAATAGTGATATTGGAAAAAGATTAATCTGGATTTTCCATGGAGTTCATCATGATTACCCGAGTGATTCCAAACGTTTAGTTATGCCTCCATCGGCAAGCGTTCCACTGGCTACATTATTTTATTTGCTATTCTTAGCAACTCTTGGACCAATTTTAACAGCCCCATTTTTTGCCGGATTTATAACAGGTTATTTATTCTATGATATTACACATTTTGCAATTCATCATTTTAATGTTAAAAGTAAATACTTTCTAGAACTTAAAAAGCATCATTCTAAACATCACTATCAAGACCCGAATTTAGGTTACGGTGTTAGTCAAAAAACATGGGATTACGTTTTCCATACTAATTTCCCATCAACACAAAAATGATCATTTTGAATGCAGTGGAAAATTATCTTAACTTTTCACTGCTAAATTTTCAATGTGACCTAACTCACACTTCATTTCTCGGGTTCTTTATTTATTAAAAGGTCTTAAATATTTAATAAATTATTAGACGAGGAATTCATTTTATTTGATATTTATATATAGTACTATAGCAGCATAGTATTTATTGGTCGACAAAATATTATGAAATGAGATACAGTATTTTATGTAAATTATTTGTATAATTTTAATTTGTTAAATAAAGTACGTAAAAGTAATGGGAATTGATAAATTTACATATCGGTTTATATCAGAAATAGTTCCCAATCCTATAATTATTACAGATGTATATTTTCGTATAATTTATTTTAATCCTTTTGTAAAAAAATATTTTCCGGATATTACAGAAAAAACAAATCTTGATAAATATTAGATCGGA
>BDSW01000219.1 GCA_002898175.1 bacterium BMS3Abin04 | reverse complement strand
GTACTAATCTAGACGGTACTTTGGCTGATGCGAAGGACAATAACGTATTCAATAATTTTGAGCTTTATCAAAATTACCCCAATCCCTTTAATCCTACTACTACGGTAAGATTTTTCATGAAGGAAGAGGGAAATGTTAAATTAGAAGTATATAACATGCTTGGTGAAAAATTACTTGACTTGCTTGATGAAAGAATGTCGGAAGGAAATCATGAAGTATTAGTTGACGCCGGTAATTTAGCCAGCGGTGTTTATATTTACAGACTAAACGTTAATAATACTTTCGCCATTGCTAAAACTATGACGCTGTTGAAATAGAGGTCTTCAGAATTTTAATTTATCACCAAATAACTTTCTGTTACAACTTTTCCAAACTAATAAATTAAGATTCAGTAGACTTATTTAAGAAAAACCATCCGATACAAATACCTCACTTTAAGTATCCTGGAAGACTAAAAAACGATTAAAAAAATCATATATTTATAGAGTCAATATGCTGCTTGATTGCTAAATAGAACCTTTAAATATTTTTAATGCAAAATATGAAATCCAAAATTAATCTAATTTTATTTATTTCCGCTTTCCTTGCTGCATGCAACTTTACAGGAGGCCAATCTAATTTAGAAAAATATAATTTTAGAAGTAAAAACGTGCAAAGAAATATTTTACCTTGGCAATTGAATGAAGTGTCTGGTTTAGCAGTATCCAAAGATAATAAATTGTATTGCCATGACGACGAAAACGGTGTAATTTACCAAATTAATATTAACACAGGTTCAATAATTAAAAGATTTCAATTGGGAAGTTTCGGTATTGATGCTGATTTCGAAGGCATGGCAATTGCGGGTAAAAATTTTTACATCGTCACCTCAGATGGTATCTTATATAAATTTAGAGAAGGAAACAACCTGGCAAAAGTGCAAGTAAAGGAAATTGATTTAGGATTCAGCTCAAAATTCGAAATTGAAGGTTTGTGCTATGATAAATCAACAAACTCACTATTGCTGGCAAGCAAAGGTTACCCGGGTAAACAATACAAAGGAAAGCGAACGATATATTCATATTCATTGAGTGAAAATAAACTTATTAAAACTCCACGAATACAAATTTCACTTAAGGAATTACAAAAGAGATTCGGCATAAAACAATTCCATCCTTCTGCAATAGAGATTAATCCGCTAACGGGAACATACTTTGTGTTATCGGCAAAAGGTAATCGTGCAATTATTGAAATATCTAAATCCGGTAAAATATTAAACGGAATTAAACTAAATAAAAAATTACACAGGCAACCTGAAGGCTTAACATTCTTAAAAGATGGAACTATGATTATCAGTGATGAAGCTGCCGGGAAGAGAGCTACACTAACCAAATATAATTTATTAAAAACCGAGGCTCACTGATTTGATTAAGAAATATAATATTAAGATTTTTTTTACATTCCTAATTATAAACTTAATAATATCGGCAAAAATCTACTCTCAAAATAATTTTAGTGAAAATTTTATTATTATCACTCCAGGGAAACAATACAAAGCCGGTTGGTTACATAAATTATTTTTCGGGAAACATTGGCGCGACGTTTGGGCTACTCCCGTTAAGGTAAAGATACTGAACCTAAATACTTTTGCCGGCGGATTAACTCCTATAAAAAAAGGAGGCGGTTTTCAAACCAAATCTTTACGGTTCAAAGGTAATGACGGTAATATTTGGAAATTCAGATCAATAAACAAAGATCCGTCTAAAATTTTACCGGAAGATCTCCGCAATTCTCTTGTTGATGATATTATACAAGATCAAATAAGTTCATCGAACCCTTACGCAGCACTTGTAGCCGTACCGATTATCTCTGCAGTAAGCATTCTACAATCAAAACCTTACTTGGTTTATTTACCGGACGACCCTAAACTTGGGAAGTTTAGGAAAGACTTTGGCGGATTGCTGGGTATGATAGAAATACATCCTGATTATGACAAGAAAGAAGGGAGAACTTTTGAAGGAGCGGAGAAAATCAAAAGTACATTTAAATTATTTCATCGCCTTGAAAATAAAAGAGATGAAAAGTATGATGCAAAAGAATATTTGAAAGCAAGACTAATAGATATTCTTCTCGGGGATTGGGATCGACACACAGACCAATGGAAGTGGGCACGTTTTAAAGAAAATGGGCAAAAACTCTGGAAACCAATTCCGCGGGATCGTGATCAAGTTTTTGCAAAGTGGGACGGCATTGGTCCGACTATTGCCGAATATATTATTCCGCAGTTTGTTGACTTCGATTCAACTTATCCACAGATTGAGGATTTAACGTGGAGCGGCAGATTTATTGATCGTAGAATTTTACCGGCAATTGATAGACAGCAATGGGATTCTATTTCCGTCTTTGTCAAATCGAAAATTACCGATAAAGTAATAGAAGATGCAGTTAAACATTTACCTCCGGAAATTTATCCGCTTATTCATAAAGAACTAACCCGCAAATTAAAAAAAAGAAGAGATAAATTAGTTGAAGTTTCGCAGAAATATTTTAAGCGGGTAAATAAATATCTTGACATTTACGCCAGCAACAAAAAAGACTATGCCGAAGTTACAAGACTTAATAACGAATTGACGGAAGTTTCTCTATTTAAGCGTATTAATAAAAAAAACGGAGAAAAAGGGAAAATATTTTACAATAGAACTTTCGAAAATCAATACACCAACGAAATTCGACTACATCTATTAGACGGAGACGATAAAGCCGTTGTTCAAGGGATAGTTAATGAAAGTCCGCTTGTCTTAATCGTCGGGGGCAAAGGAAAAGATGAATTAATTGATAGTTCGATAGTTTATTATGAATCAGCCGGTTTAGCCCATCCTATTCCCGATGTTGAAACGAAGTTTTATGATAGCGGTAAAAGATCCAAATTTATTAAGGGAAAAGGGACAGAGATAAATACTGCAAAATTTCCCGAGCCTAAAACGGATATAGAGAAGTATGAACCTTCTCAAAGAGATAGAGGACATAATTGGGTAGTATATCCTATCTTAGGATTTAATACAAACGACGGTCTGCTTATTGGCGGGGGTCCGTTATTGTATAAATATAGCTTTAGAAAAATCCCATATGATTATCGTGTATTATTTACCACAACGTATGCCGCCAGGCCAATAAATTTTAATTTCAATTTAAATGCAACTTTTAACTCCATTTTCGATTGGGCACAAGTAAATATTAAACTTCAAAGTTTGAAGCTTACGCTTAACCAATTTTACGGCTTCGGGAATGGAACTGTTTTTAATAACGGGTTATACAGAAATGATTTTTATAATATTGAACAGGAACTTTTTACACTTAATCCCAGCATAAAAATTCCATTCGGTAAATCTGTTGTTGCAATGTTTGGAATAGAATATCGTAATTCACATTATGAAATTAATAACTTGTCTCTGTTCTCTAATTTCCCGTTTGAAAATTACGGTTTGGAACATCAAAAAAGAATAAATATAAAAGCCGGAATTGAATTTGATTTACGGGATATATTATCAAATGCAAAACACGGTTATTATTTAAAATTAAACGGGGAAATCGGTCCTGAAATTTTGGATAATAAATATACTTTCGGAAAAGCTTCAATTGATGTTCGATCATATTTTACATTAAAGGTTCCAACTAATACAACATTTGCTTTAAGGGCAGGCGGTGAAAAAGTTTGGGGTAAATTCCCGTTTTTTGAATCCGCTTTTCTGGGGGGCGGAAACAATCTGTTAGGTTATTTAAGAAATAGATTTGCCGGAAATGCTTCAATTTACGGACAAGCAGAGAGCAAAATTTATTTAACTCCGCTCAAATTTATAATTCGCGGTAAATTCGGTATTCATCTATTTGCTAATTCCGGCAGAGTGTTTGCGGAAAACGAGGATTCAAAGAAATGGCACTCATCATACGGGGGAGGCATTTGGATGTCTTTCTTAGATAGAACTTTTAACATAATATTTACTACTGCATATTCAAAAGAAAAAATAATATATTATTTTAGTACTGCTTTTAGTATATAATTTATTTGGTCAATATTATGAAAAATATATTTACTTCAAAAGACAAATTAGAAATACTAAATCGTATTAAGAACTTAACTCCCAATAGCAAAAAACAATGGGGTAAAATGACGGTTAACGAGATGGTTTGCCATTGTACCGACCAGATACGTGTTGCACTTGGAGAAATTGAAACGAAACAGACCGGTAATATTTTATCGAGGACTATTGCAAAACAATTAGTATTATTGGGACTTCCTGCTCCAAAAGGTAAAATTAAAACATTTCCCGAAATTGATTTAGCGCTCGGTGCCGGAACAAAACCGGCTTCTTTTGAAAAAGATATACAGGAGTTAAAAAGGATTATCGAGGAATTAACACAAAAAAAAGACAAATTTTTGTGGGCTGAACATTCTGTATTCGGTAAACTAAATAGAAAGCAATGGGGACGCTTAGTTTACATACATTTGAATCATCACTTAACTCAATTTTCTGTTTAATTTTACAAAATGATTAAATATTAAAAAATTTTTCATTCTTCTTTTTTAAGAAATAATAAGTTTCAACCTGCGATTGTACTTTTCTGTTCGCTTTACTTTTCTTGTATTTATTTTGACCTTTTGCATCAATCATTCTTGTTTTAACATTATCCTTCAGTTGAATTTTGAGTATGTCCAAAATTTCCTTTTTAATCGATTCATCATAAATTGGGAATGAAACCTCGATCCTCCTGTTTAGATTTCTTTTCATCCAATCGGCAGATCCGGCAAACATTTTAATATTGCCGTTGTTATAAAAGACAAAGATTCTCGAATGTTCAAGATACCTATCCACAATACTTATTGCATTGATGTTTTCACTTAATCCTTCAATGCCGGGAACAAGACAGCAAATTCCACGAATAATTAAATCGATTTTAACCCCTGCTGAACTTGCTTCATATAGCTTGCTTATTATTTTTCTATCTTCAAGACTATTCATTTTTAATATCATCCAAGCTTTCTTACCGGAGTTCGCATTTTTAATTTCGTTGTCAATCATCTTAGTAAATGATTTTCTCATGTTAAACTGCGCCACGAGTAAATGTTTGAATTTACCTTTAAACGACTGACCGGATAAATGCATAAAGACTTTATCAACTTCTAATGTTAATCTTTCATCACTCGTAAATAGTCCCGTATCGCTGTAAAGTTGAGCGGTCTTCTCGTTAAAATTTCCTGTTCCCAAGTAACAATAGTTTTTAACCGTATCGTTTTTCTTTTTCTTTATCAAGGCAATTTTGGAATGGACTTTTATTCCGGGGAAACTATAAAAAACTTGAATACCGTAACTCTTCATTTCTTGAGCCCAATGAATATTCAGCTCTTCATCAAACCTGGCTTTCAGTTCAACGAAAGCAATAACCTTTTTGCCGTTTTGAACAGCTCTTATCAAGGAGCTTACAACCGCTGAATTTTTAGCAACACGGTATTGAGTTATGTAAATAGAGATTACGTCGGGATCGGATGCTCCTTTATTTAGAAATTCCAGCACATAATCATAAGTATGATAAGGAAAATGCAAAACAAAATCTCTCTCGTCTATTGCCGTGAAAATATCGGGATATTTATCCATTTCCGCATTTCTTAAAAACGGAAGGGGAATATTTTCTAAATCTCTTCTTCCGGGATTCGGAAATGAGAAGAAATCACTTAAGCTATGGTATCTGCCTCCGGGGATCATATTTTCTTTACCAATTAGAAGAGACTCACGCAAAGATTTTAAGAAATCTTTTGGTATTTTACTGTCATATAAAAATCGTGATGGAGCTCCGATACTTCTGTTTTTAAGACTTCTTTTAATCTTCTCCAATAAATTACCGCTAAACTCATCGTCAATGTATAGTTCTGCATCACGTGTAAGTTTTATTGAATAGGAACTAACAATTTGGTATCCGGCAAATATTTCATCGAGGCAAACCCGGATTATGTCATCCAAAAATGCTATGTATGTTTTACCCGGCTCTGTAGGAATTTCTACAAATCTAGGCAAATGGTTACTCGGTATTTCAACAATTGCATATTTATACTGTTTTCTTTTCTGCTTGTATTTATTAAGTTCCGAATCCTTTGAAGATAATTTTATTGCCAGGTACAATCTTCTGTTTCTTAAAAATGGTATAATTCTTTTTTTAACTATTAAAACCGGCTGGATATGCGGTATAATATTTTGATGGAAATATTCTTTCACATATTTAATTTGTTTGTCACTAAATTCATTTTTCCCTATTAAGTAAATGTTGTTTAAGCGAAGTTCGGGAATAATTTCTTCACGAAATATTCTGCCGTATTCTTCTTGTTGCTTAAAAACAATTTTATGAATTTTTTTTAATAAAACCATGGGATCAAAATCTAATTCTTTCTTAGTCTTCTTACTCAATCGCAATAAACTTCTAACGCCTGCAACTCGAACTCTAAAATATTCATCAAGATTAGAAGAATAGATAGCTAAAAACTTCAATCGCTCATATAAAGGATTTTTCCTGTCTTCAGCTTCTTGAAGTACTCTAAAATTAAAATCAAGCCAACTGATTTCCCTGTTTATGTAAGGTTCTTTTTGCATTATGTTATAATATTAAGCTAAATATTTTTTAGGATATTCGAAAGATTTTAACTTACCGGTATTAACAGTAATTTCTTCCCAAGAATTTACATTAAAATTTATCTCAACTATACCTGTTGTCGGAATATTTTCCAAATATTTTCCCGTTAGAAGATTACTAAGCTGAGTTAAACCGGGATTGTGCCCGATAAGCATAACAACCTCATGCTCACTGGGAATAGCATTAACTAATTTAATTAATTCACCGGGAGATGCTTCGTAAACAGTTTCGTCACTATTTATTTTTTCTTTCGGATAATCTAATTTTCGAGCAAGTACTCTTGCGGTTGTACAAGTCCTTTTAGCCGGACTGGTAATAATAAGATCCGGTTTTATCCCTTCTTCCTTTAGAATTTTACCCATAAACGGGGCATCTCTTTTCCCTCTTTTATTTAACGGTCTATCAAAATCAGCCAAACCATTATCTTTCCAGCTGGATTTTGCATGCCTAATTAAAAATAACTTTTTCATCTTATAACCCTTAAATACTTACTTAATAAAATCATGCAATTCTGCCGTTGCCGGATTCATAGCAATAAAAACAGCGAACACAATAATAGAGATTATCATCCCGTACATAAAAATATTATAGCAGATTCTAAGATATTTATACTTCTTACTCAGTACTTGTCCTAAGTAATAAAAATCTTTTATCATACTTGAGTATAAATAATCTTTATCTTTCATCATTTGTTGCATTCCCCATGTAAAATCTTTGAGTCCCATATTATAAAAATTTCCAAAGAATAAAAGATTTGCTTCTTTGTTAAAAATATCTTCCTTTGTAAACTTTCCTGAAGTAATGTTGGGACGAGTAACAAGCACTGCAAATATCAAAGCGGTAAGACTAATCAAAGTTATTGTAATAGTAGGTATGATTAAATAAGGATTTGTATCTAACTTACGCGCTAATATAGTAATAATTGCACCGAGTATAAGAGTATTAACACTAATCATAATATGTGCTTTGCTATCCGCCATCGAGCTAAAACTGACGTGCGTTCTTATTACATTCCTAAACATCGTTTCAATTCCGCGATCTGCTTTTTTATCGTTTTCGGTTTTCTTTTTTAATTTCTCCTTCTCAACTTTAATTTTCTCATCTTTCAACGAAGTTTCGTTCTTTTTGCTTAATTCCTTTTTAAACTTTTTCTGCAGTTTTAACAAATTATTATTTTTCTGTTCTTCGAATTCATCTTTTGCATATTTTGTGTAAAATTTTTGTTTGGTTATAAAATTTATATTCTCTTTTAACCATTTATAATTAGAAATTCTCTCCCCTTCTCTATTTTCCTTTTCTAATCTCAATAATTCGCTTTTATCAAAGAATTCTTTTATCCCGATATGGTGAATATCTGCATCACAAAGTACTTCTTCAAAAATATTTTTAGGCTGATGCGGTATTTTTGTAGCAAGAATACACCCTGTTATTTTATCAATTTTTTCTTTAGGGAAGTTAAATTCCATGAGAAACTTTTTAGCATATTCGGAACTTAACTCTTCATGCCCTTTGCTTTTTTCTACATAACCGGTATCGTGAAACCAAGCGGCAATTATTAAAATTTCCATTTGGTCATCATTAAGATTTTCAGCTCGACCGATCTTTTCAACTGCTTTAACCACCTCTTTGGTATGAGTTATATTATGATAAACATTTTCAGGCGGAGATTTCTCTTTTAATATTTGGTAAATAAAATTCTCAACCTTCAATAATATTTCATTCATAAATAAACCTTTGTTTTTACAGATTAAATATTGATAAAAATTCCAATTACTTCTGTCTGATTATAGACATTAGAAAATATAAAAGCAAAATATAATATTGAAGCAATTTATTTTGAAAAGTAATTTTTTCAGTAAAAAAACATTTAGAATCAACCTCTGTACATATCAATCAGTTGAGTTCATTTTTGTAAAATATGTTTTTGTAAAGTGAAAGTCCCCCTTTTGCTATTTAACAACAAATAAACGACATAGTCAGGTTTTAAACTTAACAAATCCTTCCATTGCAGGTAAATAGGAGATTTGCCTTGCATTTGAGATATTAAATTTTGAATTGCTGAAATTTGCAATAACAGTTTTTTCATCTTGAAAATTATTGTAAGTTTGAACTTTAATATTAACCTGAATATATGATGAAACCCGACTATTGGTACAAACAATCTGCTGTCATTCCATACAGAAAAAGAGACGGTAAAACAAAAATTTTACTTATTACTTCGCGCAGTAAAAATAAGTGGATAATTCCAAAAGGGATTATTGAGCCGGAGCTGTCGCCTCAAAAGTCCGCAGCAAAAGAAGCATTAGAAGAAGCGGGAGTTGTTGGAAAAGTTGACGCGGGAATAATTGCAACTTACAAATACAAAAAATGGGGCGGTATTTGTGAAGTTCAAGTATATGCAATGCGTGTAAATGAAATCTTAAATGAATGGGAAGAAGATTTCAGAAGCCGAAAATGGATTGATCCGAATAATTTTGAAAAGTTTGTTAAAAACAATAACTTAATAAAAGTCTTAAATAAATTCTGTGTTCTGCAAAGGAACGCTAATTAAACCATTTTCGATAAAATTATTTCCGAAACCTTCTCTAAAAATTCCTTTAACTTAATTTCCAATTCTCCCTTGACTAATAATTCACGATATTTCATCACTGCACCGTTCCATCCCTCGGTATGCCAAAACATATTCCCGGGTAGAGTTTTATTAAAGGAATTTGTAGGAAACGGATATGCCGTAATGTAAAAATACGGTTCCGTAATTCCTTCATCTCCAAGAGAAAAACCGATATTCATTTGTTCCCTTGAATAATCCCAATTCTCCGGGTCTTGATCGGGTATTAAACGACCGGTAAACATTAACATTGCCAAATCGAAATGATGAGCCCAAAAGTTAATATTACTGGTTTCCAATAATTGTTTCCCTTTAAATTCCAGCAAAGCGAAAGAGATTAGTCTAATAACGGTCCAAAGCTTTTCAGACTCAGAAGTAGAGTAGTTAAAATCTTTATCTGACAAAAATTTATCATCTAAATCAATTTTTATATTGTACGATTCTAATTTTGATACTAATTCATTCGTAAAAGCTTTAATATTAGGCTGCAGTAAATCAACAGATTCTCTTTTGTCTGCAAAAAATATTTTTAGTTTATGCTCAACAATATTCAAATTTAAATCAAGCGCTTCAATTCCATTTCCGGTTTCAATTGGAATTGGAGTTGTTGTAAATCCTTTTGCATAAATCTTCAGACTGAATTCTTCCCAATTTTTTTGATGCGGTGTAAACTTACCTTTAATTGCACTTAACAACTGGGCATAAAGTTGAATTGTATCTTTTGTCAATTTAAATTTTAGATAATCCAGCTCAGGCAATTTTGTTTTAATCATTTATTTCTCCAATTTTCAAATAAGATTAACGTCAGTTATTATTTCCACCAATGCAGGTCCGTTATATTTCAAAGCATTATTAATCGATTCAACTAAATTCTCTTTTTTAGTTATTCTGATTCCAAGAGCGCCGCAATTATCAGCATAATTTGCAAAGTTAGGATTAACCAAGTCGGTTTCCCATACAGTTAATTCATCTGCTTTCTGTTCTTTACTAATTTTCCCCAGTTCATTGTTATTCAACAAAATATGGGTAATATTCATATTATATTTAACTGCCGTTGTAAGCTCAGCCATGTATTGAGCGAAGCCACCATCACAGGTAACCGCAATAATAGGTCTATCCGGAGCAGCAGCCCACGCACCAATCGCAGCAGGATATCCGAAACCGATTGAACCCAAGTAACCGGACATTAGAATCGATTGCCGTTTACATTCGAAATATTTTCCAAATGAATATGCATTGTTGCCTACATCTACAGATATTACAGCATTACCGGGAACGGTTTTGTTCATTGCATCAAAGACTGCTATAGAACTTATGCCGTTTCCTCGATCGTCATTTAACCTGCTCGCTTTTTCTTGCTTCCACATTTCCCATCGTCCGGCAATTTCATCACGAATTTTAGGATTTCCGGATTCATTTTTAAATCTTTCATTCAGCATGTTTACCGTTACACCAATTTCACCCCAAACAGGCACATCAACTTTGTGGAATTTGCCAAGAGCCATTTGATCAAAATCGACTTGAATAATCGGGCGGAAAGTAGCTATTCCCGTATGATTAGAAAATGACGCACCAAATACAATTATGAGATCACTGAAATTCATAAAATAACTTGCAATAGGTGTTCCGCTTCGTCCTAATACTCCGCAAGCCAACGGGTGATCATCGGGAATTAATCCTTTTCCTTTGAATGTTGTAATAACAGAAGCTTCAATTTTTTCCGCAAACTCAATTATAGATTTCATACTAAATTTAGCGCCGTTCCCAACGATAATACAAGGACGTTTCGCATTTTGAATCATCTCAACAGCTTTAAGGAAAGACTCTTTTGGAGGAGAAATTTGAAGGTTAGTTAATCTTCCTCCCGGTGAGGAAGCTTCGGTTTCTTCTGCTATTTCAATTTCTTGAACTTCATTCGGAAATATTAAATGTGCAACATCGCGCTTGAGTATAGCATTTTTCAATGCCAGCGTCATCAATTCAGCGTGTTTAGAAGAAAGCATGACAGTTTGGCTCCATTCAGCCACAGAATTAAATGCAGCAGCAAGATTAACTTCTTGAAATGCACCCGGACCCAAAACTTGAGCATCTACTTGACCGCTTAAAGCCAAAATAGGAACACGGTCAACTTTAGCATCCCACAACCCGGTTAATAAATTTGTTGAACCCGGACCGGCAATTGCGAAACAAGCTGCAGGTTTACCCGTAAGCTTTGCATAACCCGAAGCGGCAAATGCCGCAGCGCCCTCATGACGGATTCCGATATACTTTAATTTGCCTGTTTTTGTTTGGCGGCGAATAGCATCGGCTAAACCAAGATTTGAATGCCCAACCATGCCAAAGACCGTATCCACACCCCAATTAACCATAGTCTGAATCATTACATCCGATACTGTTTTTTTGTGAGGTTTTACATCCTCAATTCCGATGTAAATTCCACCTGTTCTAACTTCAACGGGGAAAGTTTGTACAGCATCTTCTAATCCCTCCGGCGGTCTCCCGGTACAAGGATGATATTCATATCCATGCCAAGGGCAACGTAGCCACCCCTCTTCAATTGAACCTTCGCCAAGGGGTCCGCCTTGATGAGGACATTTATTTTCAAGCGCACAATATTTTCCTTCAAACCTCGATAAAGCAAAACTTTTGTTAGCGGCAGCAACTGTAATTACTCTATTTTCCGGCAGTTCGTCCGGTTCCGCTACTTTGTACCAATTCAATTTTTTATTTTCAACCATCATAAATATTTTCCTGAAGATAATCTTTAAAACTGCTAACAATTACAAATTTAGTTCCGCCAGTCATTTCTAGTGTTGTATTATTCCGCCAAATGCTATTCCGGTCAAATACGCCATTTCTTTTTTATATGTTGTTAAATTGTTAATATTAAATTTGTTTAATTGATCATGCCCGCAAGCTCGAGCAAGTATTTTCATTAATTCAACTGTTGATTCAAAGTAATTTTGAAGTTGTTCAGCCGATTTATCAATTTCAATTCTCGCTCTCAAATTGTCTTTCTGAGTTGCTATTCCAACCGGACAATTATTAGTATGGCAAGCCCGCATTGCTAAACATCCGATTGCCTGCAATGCCGAATTTGAGACTGCAATTCCATCCGCACCTAAAGCTAAAGCTTTTACAAAATCCGATTCGGTTCTTAAACCTCCCGTTATTATTAATGTTACATCCTTCGCTTCCCTTTTATCCAAATGCTGTTGTGCTCTTGCCAGAGCCGGTATTGTAGGGACAGAAATATTATTCTTGAAAATTTCCGGTGCAGCTCCTGTGCCCCCTCCACGTCCATCTAAAATGATATAATCAACACCAACTTCCAAAGCAAAATCAATATCGTCTTCAATATGTTGAGCAGACATTTTAAATCCAACTGGAATTCCGCCGGAAATCTCTCTGATCTCATTTGCAAGCTTTCTATAATCTTCGGGGGAATTCAGATCATTAAATGTAGCCGGACTAATAGCCGGTTCACCCTCTTTTAATCCGCGTACTTCTGCAATTCTGCCTTTAACTTTACTTCCGGGAAGATGCCCGCCGGTCCCGGTCTTCGCGCCTTGTCCTGCTTTGAAGTGAAATGCTTGAACATCTCTAACTTTTTGAATATCCCAGCCGAATTTAGCGGAAGCAAGTTCATAAAAATATCTTGAATTATTTTGTTGTTCTTCCGGCAGCATTCCACCTTCACCCGAACATATTCCCGTTCCTGCTAATTCGGCTCCTTTTGCAAGAGATATTTTTGCTTCTTCGCTTAAAGCGCCAAAACTCATATCGCTGACAAATACCGGAATTTTAAGTCTAAGAGGTTTTTTAGCCTTCGGGCCGATTACAAGCTCCGTTTTAACCGGTTCGTCGTCTAACAAGGGCTTTATGGTAAGCTGTGCTGTTACAATTTGTATATCAGTCCACCTAGGAAGTTCCGTTAAAGGAACACCCATTGCGGAGGTTTTGCCATGATGTCCCCAATTTTTTAATCCGTTTTTTGCCAACTCTTGAATATAAAAATTTTGCGGCTCTTCTTCCGCTCCGTGAATATCTGCATAAAGACCTAAATATTGTTCCCTTTTATAAGGCTGGGGATTATCGAACTGCCATTCCATTATTTCGTTTTTATCTACAAATACCGAATCCTTTTCTAAATCAACCCAAGCATTAAATTTTTTCAGCTGCTCGGAATTATTATATTTACTAATGCCGGTATCAATTCTATAATCCCAAAAATGAAGTCCGCAAATTAAGTTATGACCATCAACATATCCGTCGGCTAACAATGCGCCTCTATGAAGGCATCGTCCGTAAAGCACCGATACATTGCTATTATCTCTGATAACAACCAAATCCACATTGGATACGAGAGCATAAGCCGGTTTTCGGTTTTCAAGAGTACTCCAATTTATAACTTTTACTTCATTCCCGGATTTATTCATTGACAGAACTCCTTTTTGAAAAATAGAAAATTCAGCTGAAAAGCTTTATTTTAACATCAACCAATGTATTAAGCCTTTCTATAACAGAATGTCGGGTAGAATACAATTTTGAATTTGAAGTTTGATAAAGTTATAGTTTAGAAATAGCCACTATTTCCAAATGCTCACTTGAGTTATTTTTAACTTTAACTATTCTCGGATGGACTTCATCAGAAAAAAAAATCTTTTCTTTCAACATATTTTAATTCAGCGACGGATTTTAAAGTGCCGTTATTATAATTTGTGTGAGGATCAAATCCAAGATCACCTATTGGTAATTATCCTCGCGACAACACTCCAGTACTTTATCCGAAATAAATGAATCTGTAATAATGCAAAATAAACTACCGGGTTTTAGAAAGCATGCCAACAAACCTCTTGTTTCTGCTTGGTTTCCCTGGATTGTAAATATTGTTATTCTATTTATCTTCTTTTAAAAACAACAGGCTTATTCGATTTAATTGCTTTTGACTCGAATAAAAAATTATTGTTTTCGATAACAAACAAATGGTAAGAAGCATCACCGGTGATTTTACGAATATGAACTTCTTCAATATAATCACCTAAAAAATTCCATCCCCAAGCATTATCTTTCTCAATTTCTTTTTTTATCTCCTTTCCGTCCTTCATATAAACGACATAACCTTTAACTTTAATGGAATTACCGTTTGCAGTTATTACCACCGCGAGTTTATTGTACGATTTATGCTGTGATTGGGAAAAGTCAGAAGTAGTAAATAAAAATAAAATTATTAAAAACAGTATTGTAAAATGAGCTGTTTTTGTCTTATTCATAAATTCCTCTTAAAATTTATGAAACATTATAGCATAGCTGATAATCATTAATAATTTTAATACTTGTTGCTTAATAGCTTATTAGAAATAATTATAATTCAAAATAACTTTATAATTCTAAAATTGCAAACGACACCTTCGAAAGAAAAAGGCAACAAATTCTTGATAAATATTATTCTTAAAATAATATTGAATAGCTCCCTTCAGACTAAAAACTGTAACTGAATCCAACTTTTGTTTTGGTATCAAGAGCATTTACATTATCCGGCGGTTTGCTATCGAATCTTAGATTAAATTCTACCGCCAGTCCCATATGACCGGTTAAATTAACTAACAAACTATTTTCACTTAAAAGTCTTGCATCGGCAAAATAATTTATTTTGGGCTGATAATAAACCACGGATGCAATGTTCACACCTTTTTTTAAAATTAAAAAATATGATAAATAATTGCTCAACCTAATATTTGAATAGTCCTTTGGATGAATTGAATTCGATGGTAAGTCTAATTTTTCATGTTCATACATAACGGAAACTCCAATGTTCAATGCCGACCTTTTTGATTGTGAAGCAATAAAACGCAATCCGACTCCTTCGAGCGAACGGAAAAGTAAAAGCCTGGCTTTATTATAATCGATTTGTGCAAAGACTTCCGGGTTTATAATAGTTGAGGTCTTTAATACATATCGCAGATGCAGCAACGCTTCATTAGAAAACTGTTTTCCGCCCTGCCAACCATAACCTCCTTTCGCAACAAGAAAAGTATAATAATTTTTAGCTTGATAGTCGGTTCTGCCTTCCAATCCGAATAATTTTACTTCTTTATTACCGGTTAACATTGTGAAATTTAATTTTATAGTTCCGGAAAAGCCTAACTTATCCGATTTACTTCTAAACTTTTCAATATTAATTTGAGCGGAAACATTTGATGAAATAATAAACACTAGGATCAGAAAGATGTTAATTTTTAATTTTTTCATTTTGTCTTAACGACTATTTATAATTAAAAGACTAAAGTTAATATTTTTTGACGATTCAATAAACCAAGATTTAGTGACGGGACAAATAAACAAGGAATTTTACGGATTATTAATTAGTGTATCTTACAAGATAAATTTTTAATCCCATCCAAAAAATAAGATTAAACTAAAAAATAAAAATCTCAGTAATAATTTTCGTAATTTTCTAAAATTAAGGGAATAACTATAATTAAAATAAGAGGAATATTAAAATGAGTAATCGATTTTTTAATGTATTCAAGAAAAATAGAATTAAGTATCTGTTTATTTCAATTGTATCTGTAGGGCTTTTTATATATGGATATATGCCGGCTTATCAAATTTATAATTCACAAGGTGAACAAGTTGATTTTGAAACTTTAGTCAATAGTGCAAAGAAAGCAGATATTGTTTTCTTTGGTGAACAGCACAACAATCCAATTGATCATTGGCTTGAATTGCGTTTGTTAAAAGCGTTGTATGAAAATTCAAAAGATAAGCTTGTTGTTGGTGCGGAAATGTTCGAATCAGATGGACAATTACTAATTGACGAATATTTTAGCGAACATATTTCTCAAAAATCTTTTGAGAAGGAAGAAAGATTGTGGGGTAACTATAAAACCGATTATAAACCTCTGCTTGAGTTTGCTAAAAAGAAAAAGCTGAGATTTATTGCCACAGATATTCCGCGCAGGTATGCCGCTTCCGTAGCTAAAAAGGGTCTTGCTATCTTGGACAGCCTTCAAGGTTCTTCTCTTAAATACATAGCTGATATCCCTTTTAAAATTGACAGCACGTTAAAAGTGTATAAAGAATTAGCCGAAATGAGTTCCGGAATGAGTGTGACGAAAGACAAAAACAAAAAAGAAATGCACGGCGCTGCGAAAAAAGATATTAATGCTAAAACGGATACAACAAAATTAAAAGAGCAAAAAGAAGAAGCAGCCCAAATGAAAGAGATGATGAAAAAGCACGGTGTGGGACATATAGTTGAAGCACAGGCAATTAAAGACGCAACTATGGCAAAGTTTATCTTGAAGAATTTTAAAGACGGAGATCAATTCCTTCATTTTGACGGATCAAAACACTCCGATTATCACGAAGGCATAGTTTGGTATATTAAACAAGCCCGTCCCGATTTGAAAATCTTAGTAATTTCAAGCGTCGATCAATATTCGGTTGATTCACTTGAAAATGAAAATAAAACACTTGGTGATTTTATTGTTGTAACACCCGAAGATCTAACCAACACAAATAGGTAACTTTAATATTCATATGCAACAAAATAATTCCGGTTCTTTATTTAATATTTGGAAAGAAAGTTTAAGTAATCGAATGTTTAGAATAAGTTTTCTGACAACATTAGTTTTTCTTGTTATTATTCTTATTTCGTTATCAAATTATTTAGTATATAATGATACAAGAACCGGAGCTGTTCTTAACGACCCTTTCCTTAAATTGTTCCATGCTGTAAATTTAACATGGTTGATATTCGGAATGATTTATTCCGGTCTATTTTTGGGTGTGTTTTTCTTAGTAAAATATCCAAACTATCTTTTACTAACATTGCAGGCATATTCAATTATGGCAGTCTTCAGAATGATAGTAATGTATTCTATACCGTTGGATCCGCCGGCCGGAATGATTTCGTTGAATGATCCTTTTGTACAATTGTTTGGGACAGGTATAATTCTTAAGAAGGATTTGTTTTTTTCAGGTCATACTTCAACCATGTTTTTACTTTTTCTTACTTCTATGAATAAAAAAATGAAACTTGGATTTTTAATAGGGACAATAATAGTCGGGTTAAGTGTGTTGCTACAGCATACACATTATTCGGTAGATGTTTTAGCTGCTCCATTTTTCGCATATACAAGTTATAGAATTGCAAAAATATTTAATCAAAAAATTGGGTTTATACCTTTAAAATAATATCAAGGTTAAAGAATGTTTAAACGAAATTTTAATAATAGAATACTGTTACTTTTCTCTTTTTTATTTTTATCGATTGAAAGCTGTATCGCTCAGCCGATTGAAGATATAATTAAACCCATCCATCTTAAAGCCAACCGGGTTGATTCGGTGTTGGTAAGCGACTTGTTCTATTATCCTAACTACAATTTGCAGCTCAAACCAAATCCGAATCTCGAAGTAAAATTTAATAATACTACGAAAAAACTTTTTCTAAAATCTAACAATGATTTTGACGGTATGACCTTATTAAGCTTTGAACTAAACGGAAAAAGTTACGGAATTCCGGTTGTTGTTAAAAAGGAACGTTTCTATAAGTTTTCATTTAAACCTCAAAAGAAGTACAAAGAACTAACTCTTTTCGGAAGTTTTAACGGCTGGAACAGGCATCAATTAGATATGCAAGATAAAAATGGTGACGGTACATACGAGGTTGAAGTCCCGCTTGAACCCGGTAATTACCAATACAAATTTTTTGGTGACGGTAAGGAAATTGTTGACCCTAAAAATCCCGCTAAAGTACCAAACGGGTTCGGTGATTTTAATTCGGTTATTTCAATAAATGATACCGATAGCAATAAAATATTCTTGCACGTAATGGGATACGAAAATAATTCGGATACATCCGACTATAAATTTGTTTTTGATACTCACAAGGGAACTCCGGTGTTAACCGGTAAAAACATTTTTGCTTTATTGAACAACACGCCGGTTAAATCCAATTTAATCAAATTAAAATTAAATAATATTAAACTTACGATCCCTAAAACAGAATTAACCGGCAAGAATGTTCTTCGCGTTGCGGTAAACTATCATGGGAAAGTCTCCAACATGCAAACTACGATCCTATTTGATGGGATACCGGCAGGCAAAAATCATTTTACTTGGTATGACGGTATTATTTATATGCTGATGGTCGATAGATTTGATGACGGCGACAAATCAATTAATCATCCAATCATTCACGATTCTCTATCGATGAAAGCAAATTATATGGGTGGTGATTTTCAGGGAATAATCGATCAAATAGATTCCGGTTATTTTGATTCGCTTGGAATCAACACACTTTGGATTTCACCGGTGAATGATAATCCCAACGAAGCTTTTAGGGAATATCCAAAGCCGCACCGCTGGTTTAGCGGTTATCACGGTTATTGGCCTATCAGCGCAACAAGAGTGGAAGAAGAATTCGGTACTTTTCAAAAGTTAAAAGAAGTCATTAAAAAAGCTCACTCTCATAACATAAAAGTGCTTCTGGATTTTGTTTCTCATCATGTTCACAAAGAACATCCCTTTTTCAAAAATCACCGTGATTGGTTTGGTCATTTGAGGTTGCCTGACGGAAGATTAAATTTAAGATTTTGGGATGAATTCAGATTAACGACTTGGTTTGAGCCGTATCTTCCTACTTTTGATTATATTGATTCAAAAGTTGCACAGGATACAATGACGGATAATGCAATTTGGTGGTTAGAACAAACCGGAGCGGACGGATTTAGACACGATGCGGTAAAGCACGTACCGAATAAATTTTGGCGGGAGTTAACGCGAAAGTTAAACAAAGAAATAGAGTTTAATAAAGGGATCGAAGTCTATCAAATTGGAGAAACATTTGGAAGTTACAACTTGATAAGTTCTTATGTTAACAACGGACAGCTTAATGCACAATTCAATTTTAATTTGTACGATGTTGCGCTGCCTACTTTTATAAAACCCGGTGTTTCTTTTGACGGTTTAGATAAAGAAATGCATAAGTCGTTTTCTGTTTATGGTTATAATCATTTGATGGGAAATATTATGGATAGCCAGGACAAAAACAGATTTATGGCATTTGCTGACGGTGACCTTGATATCAGCCAGTGGAGTGCCGTAGAAGAAGGCTGGAACAATCCGCCTAAAGTTGATCATCCCGCAAGCTATAAAAAACTAATTCTTTATATGGCTTACATGAACACAGTACCCGGATTACCTGTTATTTATTATGGAAGCGAGTTTGGAATGACCGGGGCATCGGATCCGGACAACAGAAGAATGATGAGATTTGGAAACCAATTATCTCAATATGAAAAAGAAACTTTGAAGAAAGTAAGTAAAATAATAAAACTGAGGAAAAATCATTCGGCACTGCGTTATGGCGATTTTTATACTTTACGAGCCGACAGCATAACTTACGCTTACATGCGCAGCGATATGAACGAAAGGTTAATTGTAGTTTTGAACAAAAGCAATACGCCGCAAAGAGTTGAACTTATTCTACCGGAATTTTTAGATGTTAATTATTTAAAAAATATTGATAACGGAAGAAATGTTCCTACCGATAGAAATAGCGTTGTAGTTGTTATACCCGCAATGGATTGGACAATTTATAAACCCGAATAATTTAGCAGATTGTATCGTTTAGGATTATATCTTTTTCAGTAATAATTTTTTCTAATCTTATGTTAAAAAAGATTAAACTTTTTTTAATATCTACCGATAATACACGAAAGGAAAAATTTATTCAATTGAAAAGGACTTCAAAATGCTCAACACTCAATCTTATATTCTTGAAGCAATCAAAGGAAAATCTTCAGAAATTCAAAATATTAGCCCTATTGAAAGAGTTAAAATAGAAAGCTCAATTAAATTCTATATGGGAATAGGATATTTTGCAGCTTTAAGCATTTTAATAATTAAATTATTTATCTAAACACTTCTTATCTTTTCCAGAAAGTTAACCTCAAAAATTCTGTATTCATTCCAAATTATATGATTACGCTCACAAATAAAGAAGAATAAACTCTAATCTGTGTATTAAACTATTACATTTATCTTTCTACATTTTAATTACAACCCGATTTGTAAAGGGGATTATTGTTGGTGTGCTGTTTTTTTTCTTACTTAGGTCAATCTTAATATAAGAAGGGTTAAAAGAAGTGCAATGGGTAAAATAAAAGAGTAAAACGCTAAGTAAAGTTCATACTTCCGGTTTAAATCACTTACAACTTTAAACCAAATAAAAAAGATAAACGCTTCCAGTAAACTGATGCTTAAATAATAGTTAAAATCAAATTGTAAAATTTTATTTATTATGAAAGTCAAAAGTATAAAAACAATCATGGTTAAATCTATCCCGGTAAAGAGAATTTTCTTCCCTCTAAAATAATTCCATCTATACAATAGCGAAATGACTATTAAGACCACGAGAAAATAAAAACTAATATCATGTATAGAAATAACATCGGAAAACTTCATCGAAGTAACAAGCAAGGACGGCAAGCTTAGTTTTGATACTATAAAAAAGATAACGAAATTTAGAAAAATGTATAAGTGTGCAATCTGTTTTGTTTTCTGAAATTGCAAAAAAGCAAGGAAAAGCAACAGCCCCATAGTAATTACAAGGAAAATAAGCTCTTGCATATTTAACGAGGACTTAAAAGAAAACGATAAAACACTTATAGCGACAACAAGTAAAGAAGAAAGAAGTATCAATAATTTAAGTGTTCCTTTTAAATGTTTAATTCGCATTTCTTTAAGACGATTCAAGATTCCAATTACTTTAGCAGATACGTTTATAGTTTTTAAAAACGGTTCAATCATTAACAACAAAATTGTAAAAAGAAAAAAAAGAATAAGAGACGGAACTTTTAGACCTTGCAAATAAAAAATAGCAAGTAATATAAATATTAAAGTGAATATTTCTATTAGAAATACAGTTACTTCATGTTTAATATTGTTTTTATAGAGGATATAATGCTGATGGCTTGTATCCGCCTCAAAAGGATTGTGCTTATTTATAATTCTAACAACAAAAACTTTAACGGTATCAATTAACGGTAACCCTAATAAAATAATAGGGAAGGTTAAATCAAGAACTTTATTGTTATAGTCAATAGACGTAAGGGACGTTGTAAGGACAAAGAAAAATCCGAGTATGTAGGCTCCCGTATCTCCTAAAAAAATACTTGCCGGGAATGCATTAAATCTTAAAAACCCGACTAAGCTGCCTATTAAACTTGTCGTAATTAAAATAATAAAAGTATCGTTTTTATGAATTGCTAAGGCTAAAATAATTGAAAATATTAGTAATGCGAAACCACTTGCCAATCCGTCAAGACCGTCCAATAGATTTATTGAATTGATGGTTCCTACAATAAACAATAGTAAAAACAAATAGTTGAGAGGTTCAACTAATGTAATTCCCAGCAGTTCAACAGCGGTAAATTTATTTTCAAGATAAATAATTAATACAACAGCAGCAATATTTTGAAAAACGAACTTCACAAAGCTGTCCAGGCCAATTACATCATCAATTATCCCTACCAAAACTAAAATTGTTGAAGAAACGAGAAGTAATTTAATTGTATCAAAATCTTGTACAAATGCGTTTAAGATAGTTAAAACCACAAGAAATATTACCAAGCCGCCCATACGTGGAATAGTTTGAGAATGCAGCTTTCTCCCACCCGGAACGTCAACAATACTTGCCTTTTTTAAAATAGAAATAAAGTACGGAGTAAGGAAAATAGTAGTAATAAAACTGGCGACAAATACTAATAAATAAGTCATAAATTTTAAAATATTATCATTAAAATATTAAATATATTTCCGGTCTAAGAAATGGTTGTACTTATTCTCGATATTTATTAAACTAAAAAATATTCACTGGAAGAAAATCTCGGTTTACTTACGTTTTTCTTCTTTTTAAATTCGGATCAGCACTTTTGTGCTTAGAAGATTTCTGAAATCTTTTATAATGGTCCCTTCTCGCCGGTAAATTAGAAAACCCGTCTCGTTTATTTTTATCAGTAGTCGATGCATCGGGGTTATTAGTATCATTTAATATATAGCCATCCGGAGTAACATTGAATTTCGAGAAAATAGCACTTCCTTTTTTTAGATCGGTAAAACTGGTTTTATTTGCTCTAACAACAACAATAATTTCATCTAATATTTCTGCCAACAATGCTTCCTCTTCGCATTGAAACAATGCCATTCCGTCGTAAATAATATAGTCATATTTTTCATTTGCCAATGAGACAAACTTTTCCATCCTTTCGGAAGTTATAATTACAGAGGGGTCTTGAGGAAATTCAATAGAAGTAATTATACTCAACCCTTCAACATGAGTTTTCTTTATAACTCTTTCCAGCTCTTCTTTCCGGAATAAATAATGTGCAAATGAAGGCTTGGAGTTAACTTTAAAAAACTTATGTAATCTTGGGCGTTTTAAATTAAAATCCACCAATAAAACACTATGCCCCTCTTGGGCAAGCGAAATAGCCAAGTTTGATGCTACGAAACTTTTTCCTTCTTCTAACCCGGTACTTGTAACTAAAACCGATTTAATTGTTTGCTCAAGCGACCCATATTTCAGAAAGGCAGAAACTCTATGAAATGCATCCAAAACTTCTTGATTTGAAGCTTCATTATATTCATCCCTTTTATTATGTTCGGGTACTTTTAACAACAACGGTTTATTTTTACCAATATGAGGGATTGTTGAAATTATTTTAAATCCTAGAAATTCTAAATCTTCAGAACTGATAACATTAGTTCCAAAAATGCTCATTCGATAAGCAATAACGGTTCCGATAATTAGGCCTAATATTCCACCGAAAAGTAGATTTAACAACAAATTCGGCTTAAACGGACTATTGGGTATTTTGGCATATTCAATATACTCAATTGAAGGAGTTGAGTTTAGCTCTTGATTACTTAACAACTGATATTTATTACCTATTTTATCATATAATTTTTGATTAATATTAAGATTCCTTGTTAACCTGGCGATTCTATTTTTTTTAAATCCAATTCTATTATATTTTTGTTCAAGTTCCGTAAGTGCATCATATATAATTGATTCGACCAGATCATCTTCTGCAT
>BDSW01000218.1 GCA_002898175.1 bacterium BMS3Abin04 | reverse complement strand
CTTTCAGATTAAGAAATTTGCTAAATGGTTCAAAGTCTTTATCATTGTGTAATAATGTTAATTGGTTCCGGATACAAAAAGTCGCAATCATAGTATCAATTGTTTTTCTAACAATAACGCCCTTTTTTCTAAGGAAGCGATAGTTTTTAGCGCTTTGAACAGCTATTTCTTTTCCTCCGATATCGAAACACGGAAAAGAAAGAAGAATTGTTTTCGCTTTTTGAAATTCTTTGTCGCTTCTAAAACCTTGTAAAACTTCCGTTAAAACATAGTCGCCGATAACAACAAGTTCTTTCCCAAGAATAGAATCTAAGACTGTGGCTTGCCAATTATTCGTTCCATTGAAATAATCTATGAGTACGGTGGAATCTAAAAAAATCATTTGTCGGTTCTCATTTTATCAATGTTGCCTTCCCAATGTAATTTTCCACGAAGCGATTTTAATTTAATTTGTTTACTAATGCTTATTAATGTTTTTAATCCTTCCTCAACAACTTCTTTTTTAGTTTTTAAGCCGGTTAATTTAAAAGCTAAATCCATCAATTTATCGTCTATTACTATATTTGTTCTCATTTTTACCTCATTAATAAAATGTGTAATATTAAAAATAATATACACATTAAGTTGTGGTAATGCAAACAACCCGCCGCCCAAACGATGATAATTATTAAATACGTATCTACCGAAGGCAGATTGAAGGCGGTTATATTGCTTTTAATAGTGATATCTACACTGCACAAAATTTATTTGATCATCTTTTACAACATAAACCAGTCTGTGTTCTTGAGTTATTCTTCTTGACCAAACTCCGTTTCCCAAATATCTTAATGGTTCCGGTTTTCCAATTCCTTCAAATGGATTTCTTACTATAGCTTCAACTAACTCTAATATTTTAATTGCTGTTTTTCGGTCAACTTTTATCCAATAACTTAAGTCTTCTCTAAATTCGGTATGAAATATTGTCGTAACTTTTTCTTTAGATTTTTTCCTCAAGACCGAATTCCTTTTTAAGTTCAGCTATGGTTTGCGGAGTTCCTTTCCCTTCTTGAACTTTTAATAATGCTTTCAATAATCTTTGTGCATTTTTAGGTGATCTGAGAAGATGATTTGTTTCAAGAATCCCGGATAATTCACTTTCCGAAATCATTGCAACATTTTCAGCATTTTTACGCTTAATTATTACAACTTCCCGATTAAGAGAAACTTCATCTAAAAGACTTGCTAAGTTCTGACGAGCTTGACTATATGTTAAACTAATTGACATTTACTTCTCCATTTTTATTGTACAACTTTATTGTACATATAAAAATATTAAAATGCAAGAAGTTTTTAAAACAATATAGCAGCGCTGCTAATCCGGAAGAGAATCCTCTCGCACCTGTTCTGCAGCTTGCCCTTCTGTTACGCGGTAGGGTTTACTTTCTGATTATGTCCATTTTTATTATATTATAACATAATTATAATATCATTATATTGTCAATATGAGCTACATTAGTTTTCAAAAGGAATCCAAAAAAGAATAATGCGAATATTAAAATGCATAATATTTCATTTGAAGAAGCAAAGGCTGTATTTACAGACGAGAATGCAAGACTTATTTCTGATCCGGAACATTCTGTAAATGAAGAACAGTTCGTTCTTTTAAGTATTTCAAACAAATTAATACTTCTCGTTGTGGTTCATACATACAAAGAAAATGATGAAATTATTCGTATTATTTCTGCAAGAAAAGCAACAAAAACCGAAAGCAAATATTACTATGAGGTAAAATAAAATGAAAAAAGAATATGATTTTTCAAAATCCATTAAGAAGCTTAAAAAACAAATATCAATACGTTTAGAAAATGATACTATTGATTATTTCAAGCAATCAGCTTCTGAAATTGGAATTCCTTATCAAAATTTAATAAATCTGTATTTACGTGAATGTGCTGAAAAAAATATGAAGCCAAACATACACTGGCGCTAACACGCATATAACGGTGTCGCTTTTCACTCACCTGCCCGCCGAAGTTGTTTTTTACGAAGGCGGAACGAATTTAATTATTTACAAGCAGTGTTTATATTTCCTTTAGGCAAACACTGCGACTAAATTCATATTAAGCAGTTCCCAATCTAATAGCAAAACCTAATGAACTAACAAAACTAAAAGCCACGACAGAACCCTTACGAGTAGGGCAGTCAAGTTGATTTGATCGTTAGGCAACTATTTATTTGGTATATCATAAATTTGTGTAGATAGTATGATTTCTTTCTCATGTTCAGATGGTTTAATAAATATATATCTAGATTCGCCATCTTTATTTTTATAAACAGTTTTTACTAATTCAGCTCTTTCTTGAATTGTTTCATCCATTTTAGATACAATGCTTGACGTATCTTTTTTACGGTTAAAAACTAATATAGCGGTTTTGCTATCTCGCCAACTTAAATAACTTAATAATTGGTCAATAGCTTCATTAAAATATTTTTGTCCACGCCATATTTTACATTCAGCAATAAATATATTTTTATTCTCTACTCTTATAAGAATATCGGTTTTACCTGATGCATTAAATGTTTCGCCGGTTGCATTTCCTTCGTAATGTCCGTTAAGTTGTAAAAGAAAATGTGTTCTTATAGCTTCTTCATCAAGATTAGCAAATAGATCG
>BDSW01000217.1 GCA_002898175.1 bacterium BMS3Abin04 | reverse complement strand
GTCTCTAACTATTTCCCCACCTTGCGGATTAGGAGTATCCTTAGTAATACCGGCTAATTCCATTGCTTTTTCATTTGCAAAAAGAGCATGGCCGCTAGCATGTTTAAGCAGAACGGGGTTATATGGTGTGGCTTTGCTTAATACATTATGAAACGGATACCCGTTAACGTTTGGAATTGGAACAGGATCCCATTTTTCTTGGTGCCAGCCTCGACCCACAATCCAGTCTCCCGGTTTAGTATTTTCCGCAGCGCTTGCTACTAAGTAAATTATCTCATCCCAATTCTTGGCTGAACGTAAGTTCAAATTAATTTTTGCCATTCCTGTTCCCAGAAAATGTGCATGACTATCCATAAATCCCGGCATGGCAAAATGTCCTTTTAAATCAATAACTTTGGTAGAATCCCCAACTAATTTTTTTATTTCCTTATTAGTTCCTACCGATAAAATTTTACCGCTCTTAATTGCAATTGCCTGAACTGCCGGCTTCGAAGTATCGACTGTGGCTATTCGTCCGTTTGTTAATATTAAATCTGCCGGTTCCGTTTTCTTATCGCAGCTCGTTAAAAATAATGTGCCTATTAAAAGCAAAGATATTGTAAAAATTTTAGCGGTTATATTAATTTTCATTATTGTATTTTTCCTTATTCAACTCAGCAAATATGTTTTATGCTAATTTAATGAATAAGTCATTAATATTTTCTATTTTTCGGTTTAGTTCCTAGTTAAAAATATCTGAAAAATTCACATTACTCTTCGGAACCGTTATGAATAAAAGCATTGCTCCTTTCTTTTATCCTAATTCAATTTGCATTGTCGGCGCGTCCACAAAAGAAAAAAGTATTGGTTATGAAATTTTAAATTCCATTATTTCCTACGGATATATGGGAAAAATTTTCCCGGTAAATCCCAAAGCGGAAAGCGTTCTTAAATATAAATGCTATCATTCCATTGAGGAAATAACCGAACAAATAGATCTTGCTGTTATTGTTGTTCCCAAAAAATTTGTTGAGGAATCAATCGATGAACTATTAAACAAAAATATCAAATCAATTCTTTTAATTACGGCAGGCTTTAGGGAGATAGGAAAAGAAGGCGAAGAGCTGGAAGCCCGCATTGTTGAAAAAGTGAAAGCTGCAGGAGCAAGACTAGTTGGTCCCAATTGCATGGGAGTAATCAACTCATTAGATACTGTTAAACTAAACGCAACTTTTGTTGCAGAAAAGCCGGAGAAGGGAGTTAGCGGTTTCTTCTCGCAGAGCGGCGCTTTGGGAGCTGCCGTGTTAAATTCTTTAAGAGAAACTGATATTAGATTTGCTCATTTTATTAGTGCCGGAAATAAAGCTGATATTACCGAAAATGATATTTTAAAGTTTTGGCTTGAAGATGAAAATATTAAGATTTTAACGTTTTATTTGGAAAGTTTTGAAAACGGACTTGAGTTCACAAAACTTTTCAAGGAAAGTAAAAATGAAAAGCCTGTAATTATTCTAAAAGCAGGGAGAACTAAAAGCGGAATGAAGGCTGCATCCTCCCATACAGGAGCACTAAGCAACGATGACAGAATTATAAAGGCTTTATTTCAACAGTTCGGTATAATACGTGCAGACACTCTTAACGAAATGTTCAATACCGTTAAGGGCTTCGAACACTTTCCGGTTCCCAAAGGTAATAGAATAGCGGTTGTGACCAATGCCGGTGGTCCGGCGATATTGGCAGTAGATAAACTTGAAGAAAGAGGATTAGTACTTGCTGAGATTACCAAAAACACGAAATCCAAATTAAGAGAAATAGTACATCCGGAGGGAAGCATAAATAATCCGATAGACTTGCTGCCGGGAGCAGCTCATAAAGTCTATCAAAAAGTAAATGAGTTGGCGTTAGAAGACGATAACGTTGATGCGGTAGTATCTATTTTTGTCGAACCTGTAATGGTAAACCCTTTTGAAGTAATTGAAGCTGTTAATTCCATTCATTCCGATAAACCTATTTACCAAGTCTGCATGCCGCTTCCGGAATTTTGGAGCGAGTACGAAAAAAAGTCCGAGAAGAGAATTCCAATCTTTCGTCAACCGGAAGATCCTGCAGAAATTATTTCTAACATTTTACACTATGAAAAAACAAAGCATAAAAAGTATAACATTTTTGTAAAAGCGGCTTCTCCAAAAGATAAAATATCCGAATCAACTTTTTTAGATCAGACTAAAGTTACAGAGCTTTGTCGGTTCTACGATATTCCCATTGTAGAAGATAGAATTTTTACAATTGATGAACTGGAGCAGTTTAACAATTTTGAATTTCCCTTAGTGCTGAAAGGTTTACACAAAAAAGTAATTCACAAATCAGAGTTAAATGCCGTTAAGCTTGGGATTAAGAGTAATTCCCGGCTGCTTTCCGCTGCACGTGAAATGCTGAACAATTTTTCAAAATCCGGCTTTGAGTTAAAAAAGTTTCTTGTTCAACCGTTTATTAAATCTAAATTTGAACTCCTGTTGGGAGGTCTGAGGGATTTATCTTTCGGACCCGTTGTTATGTTCGGAACCGGCGGTAAATACGTTGAGGTCTTAGATGATATCTCAATGAAATCTGCATTTCTCACGGAATCCGATATAGATGAAATGATTAACTCAACAAAAATCGGGAAAATACTTAACGGTGTAAGGGGTGAAACTTCGACTGATTTAAGCAGAGTTAAAGTCTTGCTGAAATCGGCATCAAGAATGTTAATAGAGAATGAAGATATTCTAGAGTTTGATTTTAATCCCGTTATTGTTTCTGAAGATGGTTTACTTCATGTAGTGGATGTGAGAATTAAATTAAATTAATAATTTCAATACTAATATAATTTATCAACGATAAATATATTTATTTTTACGAATATGAAAATAGCTTTTGTATCCAGTGAAGTTTATCCGTATGCAAAAACCGGCGGTTTAGCAGATGTTTCCGGCGCATTACCAAAAGAATTAGCCAAACTAGGACATGAAGTTAAAGTTTTTATGCCTAAATATTATCCTGTAAGTGAATATGAGTATAACCTACATTATGATAACTACATCGGGGAAATGAAAATTCATATCGGAGGAATTTCTCATAACACGCATGTGTTTCACGGGTATATGCCGGATTCAACTGTCGATATTTATTTTATTCATAATCCCCATTATTTTCATCGTCAACAAATATATACAGACAACTGGGATGAAGATGAGAGATTTATACTGTTCCAAAAAGCTGTAATTGAATCTATCCAGAGAATGGGCTGGTCCCCCGATTTAATTCATTGCAACGATTGGCAGACATCTCTTATTCCTTTATTGATTAAAGATAATTACAATTGGGATAAATTATTTGAAAAGACGGCAACATTACTAACAATTCACAATATCGGTTATCAGGGAAGGTTTTCGCAGGAAACATTAAGTAAAACGGAAATTAATGGAAAGTATTTTTATCCCAACGGACCGATTGAAATGGAAGGGGATGTAAATTTTCTTAAAGCGGGAATCCACTTTGCGGATAAAATAAATACAGTAAGCCCGACTTATGCTAATGAATTACTTACTCCCGAATACGGAGCCGGTTTAGACAATTCACTTTGGCAAAGAAAAGGTGATTTTTCGGGAATATTAAACGGGGTGGATTATTCTATTTGGAATCCTGAAATTGACAAGCATATCCCGAATCATTATTCGATTAACGATTTATCGGGAAAGTCTGAAAATAAAAAGTTTTTATTAAAACATTTTAACATTAAATACAATCCAAACGTTCCGTTAATTGGAATAATTTCCAGGATGGTTGTACAAAAAGGTTTTGATATAATTGCCGAAGTCTTAAATGAACTTATGGGCTTAGAAGCGCAGTGGATTATTTTAGGAAGCGGGGAAAGTAAATACGAAAACATGTTTAACGTGTTGGTATATAAATACCCGGATAAGATAGGAGTTTATATTGGTTATAACAATAAGCTTTCGCATTTAATAGAAGCCGGAGCAGATATATTTTTAATGCCGTCACATTATGAACCATGCGGGTTAAACCAAATTTACTCGCTGAAATACGGGACTGTTCCTGTTGTACGTAAAACCGGGGGATTGGCCGATACGGTTCAGGATTGGAATGAATATAATTCTTACGGACAAGATATCGGTAATGGTTTTTCTTTTTATGAGTATTCCGGGAAAGCATTATTACAATCAGTTAATAGAGCAATAAACGATTTCCACAATAAACTAATCTGGCCAAAAATACAGTATAACGGAATGATAAAAGACTATTCTTGGCATCATTCGGCTGAGGAATATAATCTTCTCTATAAACGGACTTTTAGAAAATAAACGGACAAAAATTTCTTTAATAATTAAATAGTAATTAGTCTGATATATACTTTTTTCAATTTCTTCCCCATTGCTTAGATACATGTTAAATATTTTATTAATCTAAAATAATTGTGATCTGCCTCAAAACGGTTTGTATTAATGTTAAGTATTTTTTTATATTCATATAATAATTCATAATAAAAATCATGCAGGCTTCACGAGTACAAAACATTACACAATTACTAAATAGCGCCTCGGCCGGTGATGGGTTTGCGTTGGATAAAATTTTACCTGTTGTATACAATGAATTAAAACAAATATCTTCTAAATATTTAAGAAACGAGTACAGAAATCATACTTTACAAACAACGGAATTAGTGCACGAAGCTTACCTTAAACTAATAGGTGATGAAAAATTAGCATGGGAAAGCAAAGCACATTTTTTCGGCATTGCAGCAAAATCGATGAGACAAATTTTGGTTGATTATGCCAGAAAAAGAAATGCTTTGAAAAGGGGCGAAGGCAAAACCATGTTGTCTTTGGATAACGCAAATATACTTGTAAATCAAACCGAAGAGAAAATATTAAGTCTTGACGAAGCTCTAACCAAGCTGGAAATAATTGATGAGCGTTGTTCTAAAATTGTAGAATTAAGATTCTTTTCCGGACTGTCACTTGAAGAAACCGCACTTGCATTGAAAATTTCCGTTGCTACTGTAAAAAGAGATTGGAAATTTGCAAAAGCTTGGCTTTACCGTGAAATCAACTAACCTTGAAGATTATTTTACATGAATAAAATAAACGAAACTTTAAAAGTTATTTTTGAAAAGGCGTTATTGCTTAATAAAACTGAACGTGAAGAATATTTTAAAAGTTTGCCAAGAAACGAGAGAATTTATATTGATGAAGTAAAATCTTTAATCACTTCATACGAAAATACCGAGGACTTTTTAGAGCCTGCATCAAATCAAAAAGAAATTATCTCGTTTGATAAAAACCAGCCACATCCCTTAACCGGGAAACATATCGGTCATTATTTGATCGAAAGCGAAGTTGGAATGGGAGGAATGGGGATTGTCTTTATCGGGAAAAGGGATGATAAATCATTTGATCAAAAAGTTGCCATAAAAATTCTTAAGCAAGGTCTTACTACACAATACCTTGTTAAACGCTTTGAAAACGAAAGACAAATACTTGCAAACCTTCAACACCCAAATATTGCGAAGCTTTTTGACGGCGGGAAAACAGGTGACGGATTGCCTTACCTTGTGATGGAATATATCGAGGGAGTTCCGATTACGGAATATTACAATAATAATAATTTAAATATTAATGATAAACTAGAGTTATTTATTACTGTTTGTTCCGCAGTTCAATATGCTCATCAAAATTTAATTGTTCACCGTGATTTGAAACCCGGGAATATTTTGGTAAATAAACAAGGCAGACCAAAACTTTTGGATTTCGGAATTGCAAAATTATTGGATGAAAGTTTACTTCAAGAAAACATAAAGCTTACTCAAACAAAAATGATGTACCTTACTCCCGAGTATGCAAGTCCCGAACAGATAAACGGACAGAACATAACTACATCAAGCGATATTTATTCTCTTGGTGTCCTTCTTTATCAATTGCTTACCGGTCATCAACCTTATCGTATTAATAACCTTTCCCCTTTGCAAATAAGTAAAATAATTACGGATGAAAAAGTTACAAAACCTAGTGATATACTTAAAAGTAAAACATCAACTTCAGATGGAAAAGATTGTGAAGTTAGGAATGATAATTTACGGAGAACACTTAAAGGTGATCTCGATAATATAATATTAAAAGCGATGCATAAAGATCCGCTGCAAAGGTACGGTTCGGTTCAAGAATTTGCTGATGATATAAAAAGATATTTAACATGTTTGCCGGTAATTGCCGGAAAGGATACATTGCCTTACCGGTTTAACAAGTTTGTGAAAAGACATAAAGTCGGTGTTGCTCTTTTTATTTTGTTCAATGTTATAATTTTATCAAGTATAATTGCAGTAATTTATCAAGGTAAAATTGCAGTAGAGGAAAGAGATAAAGCAAAAATTGAAAACCAAAAGTTTGAAAAGGTAAATTCATTCTTACAGGAAATGCTTTCGTCGGTTGATCCGAGCGAAATAGGAAGAGACGTAAAAGTTTACGACGTACTGCAAAAAGCAGCCAAAAATGCTGAAACCGAATTAAAAAATCAACCTGGAATTGAAGCAGTTATTAGAAGTACTATCGGCAATACTTATGTTAACTTGGGCGAATACGACAAAGGAAAACCGTTTTTAGACAAAGCTTATCAGCTTAATATCCCTTTGTACGGAGAACAGAGCAAAGAAGTGGCTGCAAGCATACACGATTTAGCGCTTTACTATGATTGGATAGGTGAATACAAAATAGCGGATTCATTATATGCAAAATCTATAAAAGTATTTCGTAAAACTTTGACAAAGCCCACAAATTTTTTTGCAGATGCATTAAACAACCATGCAATAATTAAGATGAATCTTAGCCAAAACGAAGAAGCGGAAAAATTGTATTTGGAAGCAATAGAAACTTCAATTAAAACTAACGGAATGAAAAATAGAAATACGGCAGTAATGATGAATAATCTGGCGATAAATTATATGGATAGCGGTAACTTGGATGAAGCTGAAAAATATTATAAAAAATCGCTTGCAATAATTTTAGAAGTTTTGGGAGAAAACAGACCCGAAGCAGGAAGCGCTTACAACAACATGGCTAGACTTTATATGTACAAATCCGAATTCGATTCAGCGGAAATATATCTGAATAAGTCTTATGAACTTAAATACAAACTCAAAGGAAAAGATCATCCTGATGTAGGACTTGCACTAAATAATCTCGGAGTGTTGCAAATACATAAAAAGGATAATGAAAAAGCAGAAAAGTATTTGCTTGATGCAATAATACAATATAGAAAAACTCTGCAAACCGATCATCCCCTTATTGCAACAACAAATTGCTGGTTAGGTAAAATATCGATGGAGTCAAATAAATTTAAGGCTGCTGAAAATTATTTTAGAAAATGCTTATCTGCCAGAGAAAAAAAATTACCTGAAGATAACCGGGAAATATGGCAAACCAAAGGCGAACTTGGAATTTGTTTGTTGAAATTAAAAAAATATAAAGAAGCCGGTAAATTATTAACTACCAGCTATGAATATTATGTTCAAAAACTTCCAGAAGAGAAAAAGAAAATAAAACGATTACTGACAAACGTGATACGGTTATATAAAGAAATCGGCAATACTTTAAAAACCGAATTTTATCATTCGGAATTAGAAAAATTATCAGATAAAAACACAATTTTAAAATAAGTTTACTTTTATTATCCGTTTTACAATTCACTTAAACTTTAATCCATGAGCCAAGCTGCCTCTTTTTTACGCATGTAAATATGAGAAAATTTTGTGTGTGTGAATCATTACAATTACTTGTAATAACCAATTATGTAACTACAAATGGAGAAAATAATGAAAAAGTATATAAGCAAAATTAATCCTGTTTTACTAGTTCTTCTTTTTTCGGTATTGCTATTAATAAGCGCAGGGTGTAAAGGCGATGACGGAAATAGTATAACAAATCCGTTGGTCAATGGAAGTGTAACCATAAGTATAAGTACTCAGCAAGGACAGCAAGGGGTGGTTTTTATCGCGACTCCGAGTGCTGCGGTAAAAATTTCGAAACTTACCGTTAGTCTTCCTGCTCAGCAATTTAATGATGTGATACAAGGAGATGGAACAACTGTTTTTAATGCTAATCAAGGAGCTGAAATTAATGAATATACCGGTGTCGTTAGCGGTCAGCAGTGGACATTTCAGTTTGAGGGGAATTTGGTTAGCAATAATCAAGCATTCAATGTAACTTCAAAATACACTATTCCTTAAATATAAAGAGAGTATATCCTTAAAAGATATTAAAAATTTTCCGTTGTAGTTAATGAAATCCTTTTTGTTTCACGGGTCTCATTAACAAATCTTCTTTAATAATATTATAGAAGTTATTTTAAGACGTTGGGTATCCTTTTCCCTTTGCAAATTAAATGATAGAGTGTAGGCATTAAACCGATAACTAAAAATTGATATGATTAAGACTTAACGAGAAAAGGTATACAATGAGAAACAAAATATTTACGGGGTTAACAGTATTACTAATTCAGCTTATTATTTTATCAATTTCAGGATGTATTTCCTATAAGAGTAATAATAATGCTGAAAATCCAGATATCCGGAATCTTCATCAAGAAGAAAAATTTAACTCTTACTCGATTAATTTATCAACAGGGGGCGGGTTTACAGGCTTAAAAAGCGGTTATGCATTATTTTCAAATGGTGTTGTTACTCGTTGGCAGAAATTACCTACGGGGAAGGATTTGATTGATTGGAAGGTGAAAGTAGATTCTTCCCAAATTGAACAATTCAGAAAAGAATTAGAGTTAACGGGTATAACCGATCGGCAGTATACTGAAACAGGAAATATAACAGCTTACTTAAAATATAAAACGGTGGATACAACGTATTTTTGGAGCTGGAAAGGGATTGGAGTCAATAGCAACATTCCCCCGGAGATAAAAGTTTGGTATATAAAAGTAAATTTATTCTGCTCAGAATTACATTGAACAATTTGAACAAAAAAAGGGAAAAAAGCATGAAAAATAAATTCATATACATTATCGGATCTATTTTTATTTTAGGTTTTGTACAAACATTTGCCCAGAATAATACGAAAAATAATATCCGCAAGATAAGCGGCTGGGCAAAGAAAATGCATGCAGCTTCTAATAGAAACGGGGATATTAACAAACATGAGCTACAAAGTATAAGTGATAATCTAAAAAAGATTATTAAAACAACCGAGTTAACAAAAAAAACGAAAAAGGAATATTCACTTCTAGAATATCTTCAAAATGGAGATAGAGAGTTAATTAAATTAAATAATGCTCAGAAGAATAATGCGCAAGTCTGGAATATTAATTGGAATAAATTTAATAAAACACCAACTGCAATTTCGAATATAAACAGCGAAAAGGTATTTAGGAAATCTAATGCAAATATTTCAGATAGTGAAAATGCCATTGAATTTATCAGTTCGAATAAAAAAATATTCAAACTGGAAAATCCGAGAGAAGAATTAAAATTAGTTGAGGAATTAAAAGATGAATTAAAAATAAAGCATCTTGTTTACAAACAAATGTATAAAGGAATTCCCGTTTGGGGACATGAGATGGTTATTCATACAAATGCTAAAGGAGAAATTTATGCTTTTAATGCCGGATATTCAGAAACTCCTAAAAATCTTAAATTAGTAGTTTCTCAAATTAGTCCCGGAAATGCAGTAAATATTGCTGAAAATGATTTGTCCAAAACTACGGAGATTGTTCAAATAAACAGAGACTTCCAGAAAATATTTGATTACACTAAACCTATTGCTGAAAAATATATTTGGGTAGATGAAAATCAATTAAGTCAATTGGTGTGGGTTGTTCAAATAAGACCCAACATACGAGATAATTGGTATTACTTTGTTAGTGCTGTTAGCGGAGATGTTTTACAGAGATATAATGCCACTGCTTTTGAGGGTCCTTTAACTGCTGGTGCAATTGACTTGAATGGAGTTAATAGAACCATAAACGTGTATCAGAGTTCCGGTGTGTACTATATGATTGATGCATCAAGAAATATGTGGCTGCAAAATCAAACAAATATAATAAGTGATCCTAAAGGGGCAATACTAACTTTAGATGCTAAAAATCAAGATCTAAATAATTCCGCACAGATTGTTAACGTACAATCCGGCAGCAATTCATGGAGCGATGCTACATCAGTTTCAGCACACTATAATGGCGGTATAACGTACGAGTACTATTTAAATACCCATGGAAGGAATGCAATTGATAACAAGGGTTCGACTATAATTTCAATTATTCATGTTACTAATCAAGGGCAGCCAATGGATAACGCTTATTGGAATACTAAGGTAATGGCTTATGGAGATGGAAATACAGACTTTCTTCCTTTAGCCGGTGCACTGGATGTAACAGGACATGAAATGACTCATGGAGTCATAGATCATACAGTAAACTTAGAATACAAATTTCAATCAGGCGCTCTTAATGAATCACTTGCAGATGTTTTCGGGGCAATGATAGATAGGGATGATTGGCTGCTGGGTGAAGACATAGTTAAGTCGAGTGCTTTCCCTTCGGGAGCAATGCGTAATATGCTGGACCCGCATAATGGCGGTACAAGCATAAATGATGCAGGTTGGCAGCCCGCTCACATGGATGAGTTCTTAAATCTTTCAATTGACATAGATAACGGAGGAGTACATATAAACAGCGGCATTCCAAATAGAGCTTGTGCATTGATTGGAGAGGCTATTGGTAAAGATAAAACTGAAAAAATTTATTACAGGGTTATGGATGCAAGATATTTAAATAATCAGTCTCAATTTATTGATATGCGCTTAGCTGTAGTTAGATCTGCAACAGATCTTTATGGACAAAATTCAGTGGAAGCAACTGCTGTAAAAAATGCTTTTGATACCGTCGGAATCGTAGATGGAACCGGAACTAAACCACCGGATGATCTGCCTCCGGTCGAGGGCGATCAGTGGATAGCGGCTGTTAATGCTGCCGGGGAAGATAAAAGTCTATATATAATTCGTCCAACAATTCAAACTGATGATGATATTCAATTACTTAGTTCAACCCAGGTATTTACTAATACGGGAAACCCTATTACCGTTACCGGTGATGGATCTGTTATACTTTTTATAGACGACCAAAATTTTATAAAGGTAATAAACCCAAATGGAACCGGGGAATCTTTTATTAGTGCAAGCGGGGATTGGAATTCTATATCTATCTCGCCAGATGGAACACAACTTGCTGCAATTTCGATTTTTATAGATGCTTCAATCTATATCTTTGACTTTCAAAATTCCAATAACAATAAGATAATAAAGTTATATAATCCAACAACACAAGATGGAATTAAAGACAGTACTGTAAAGTTTGCTGATGCATTGGACTGGGATTTAGACAGCAAGGTTATTATTTATGATTCATTTAACCAGGTTCCACAAGCGAGTGGTGGAAATATAGAATTCTGGACAGTAAATATTTTAGATGTTGCTAATGAAACAATTTTTCCACTGTTTCCTCCGCAAGAGGATGGAATTAGCATTGGTAATCCATCGTTTAGTCAAACTAACAGCAATTTTATAGTTGTTGATAGATTTGATGTTAATAATTCCTCGGATGAAATTTGGGCAATCGACTTATTTGGAGGTAATTCAAATTTAATCGAATCAAATGGACCTTCAGTTGGTTACCCTAAATATTCTACAAATGATGATAGGTTGGTATTTCAAAAAAAAGACGACCAAGGGGTTATAAATTTGCGTCAGATACTATTAAACAACGATAAAATTACTCCCGCCGGCGCTTCTCAAGCTTATGTAAGCGAAGAGCAATTGCCTTATTGGTATGCTGTGGGTAATCATCCCGTCTCGGTTGAAGAAGACGATTCAAGAACAATTCCTAATAATTTTAAATTATTACAAAATTATCCGAACCCTTTTAACCCAAGTACAGTGATCGAATTTTCGATACAAAAAGCAACATATACAAGTTTAAAAGTTTACGATATTCTCGGTAAGGAAATTTCAACCCTTGTAAACGAAGAAAAACAACCTGGAAACTACAAAGTTAATTTTGATGCGTCTAATCTATCAAGCGGAATATATTATTATCGTTTAAATGCAGGTAATTTCACTGAAAATAGAAAGATGTTACTTTTAAAGTGAGGCTGTAAAATAATTTGGTAAATGGATTTTGATTATTTAATAAAAGGCTTTAATCTATGCTCAAAAATAATAGAAAGTTGAGAGAAAATAAAAGTCCGATTCCTAATAAGCAAGGTCTATTTTTAAGCTATGTTTCTGTATGCAAGATAAATCATTTTATTTAAAGCGTCATTGTTTTAGAAAAGAGCAAGATTTTTACTTGCAATTATTAACTTCTTGCGTAAGGTGAGTTAATAAATATTCTGTATCAGCAACATCGGTTTCATAATATTTCCCATCGGTAGATTGCATTTTCAGTTGTCCCATATCTTGGGACAACTGGCTACCTTCATTTTTAAGTTTTGTTTTTAGATCGTTCCAGTATTTTCTAGGACGTGGACTTTCTGTTAAAATTTCAATAATATCCACAATTGAGAAATACCATTTCTCATTTTCTTCGTTCCATTTAATGCGGACTTTCTTTTCTTGAAATAATTTAACAGCGTTTTCTTTGTTCATCGTTTGTTCTATTCTTTATCGGCAACTTAAAGTATCTTTTTTTATCATACTGATAAAACGCATTAGCTACAGCTCCGGCTGTTGGTACAAGCCCTATTTCTCCAACACCTTTTGCTCCGTGCGGACCGTTCGGATCGGGTACTTCTACACCGATCACTTCAATATCCGGAGTTTCTTTAGCACGTAATATTCCAAGTTTACGCAGGCGCGTAGATTTAGGAACCCCGTTTTCCAGTTCAAATTCTTCGGAAATTGCATAACCCAAACCCATATGAACCGAACCTTCAATTTGTCCTTCAAACAAAGTAGGATTAATTATTTTTCCGGCATCGTGAGCAGCAACTACTTTTTCAATTTCGCCGTCATCATTTAAAATAACCACTTGGGTTGCATAGCTGTAAGAATAATGCGTAATTACTTCATCTACTTTTTCACCGGGTTTTGTCGTCCAATCGCAAACCCATTGACCGGTATAAGTCCTTCCGGTTAATTCGGCAAGTGTTTTTGTTTTCAAATCTTCTTTTAGTTTAATAGAGGTTTCATGAATCGAATTCCCGATGATTGAAGTTGCGCGCGAGGCTGTTGTCATACCTGATTTAGCTTCTTCGCTGGTATCTACTTTAACTTCAATAAATTCGGGCGGAATCCCGGTTTCTTCATTTAAAAATTGGACAGCCATTGTATTAACGCCCTGTCCCATTTCCGTCCAGCCGTGATGAAGAATAACTTTATCCGCAGATACAATTTGAATTTTCACAATACCTTCGTCGGGCATTCCGTTCCCGATTCCCGTATTTTTAATTCCGCAAGCAATTCCCGCATACTTTGCATTTTGAAAAGTTTCTTTTACCGCAAGTAACGTTTCATGAACACCGGCGCCGGCTTTAATAACTTGCCCCGTTGCAGTAACATCTCCATCCTTAATTGCATTGTTATATCTGAATTGCCAGTGATCAAAATTTCCCTGAACACATAAATCGTCGACACAGCTTTCGATTGCAAACGTTGCTTGGTTAGCGCCGAAACCGCGCATAGCGCCGCACGGTATATTGTTTGTGTAAATTGCTTTTGCATTTACTTTTACGTTAGGAATTGTGTACGCCCCGGTTGAATGCCCGGCAGCGCGTTCAAGTACTTTCATTCCAACGGAAGCATAAGCGCCGGTATCGCCAATTATATCAGCTTCCAAAAACGTAAGCTTCCCGTTTGCATTGCAGCCCACTTCATATTTCATCTTTATTGGATGGCGTTTCGGCGAAACGCGAATTGATTCATCTCTAGTTAAAGTAATTTTAACCGGCTTTTTTAGAAGATATGCAGCCAGTGCCGCATGATGCTGAACCGATAAATCTTCTTTCCCGCCAAAGCCACCGCCGTTTGGTACAAGAACAACTTTAACTTTTTCTTCCGGCAGATTTAATACTTTTGCAATTTGCTTACGATCCTCGTAAACACCTTGTCCTTGTGAAAATATTTCCACTCCATCTTTCCAAGGGCGTGCAACAGCCGCTTCCGGTTCCATATAACCGTGTTCAACCATTTGTGTTTCGTAAACCCCACTTGATATGAATGCAGAATCTTCTTTTGCTTTTTCAACATTTCCCCGATCAATAATTGTTTCGGAAAGTAAATTTCCATTCGGATGAATTTTTGGTGCACCAGGTTCAATTGCCTTTTCGGGAATAGTTAAAGGCAGCAAAACTTCGCATTCAACTTTTATTAAATTCACAGCTTCTCGAGCAGCATCTCTGCTTTCCGCAACAACAAGAGCTAAAACATCTCCAACATATCTGGTTTCTTCACCCGTCAAAACCATCATTGGCCAGTCGTTTACAATTAGTCCGGTATATCTGTTGCCCGGAATATCTTTTGCAGTAAAAACTCTAACAATACCACTTAGCTTTTCTGCTTCTTCTGTATTCAGTTCCACTACTTTCGCTCTTGGGTAATCACTAAACTTCAGCGCTCCAAATAACATTCCGTCGAGAAATATATCATCAACATAAGGCGCTTGTCCCAGCGTTAATTTGTCGGCATCGTATTTGGGTTGTCTTTTACCAATCTTACCAACTTGCTTCGGTTTGGAAATTTCTTTCCCTTCTCGTATGGCTTCCGCAGCATATTCAATCGATTCTTCAATCTTTTTGTACCCGGTGCATCGGCAAAGGTGAGGTGTTAAGGATTTTTCAATTTCTTCTCTGTTCGGATTTGGATTATTGTCAATTAGCACTTTTGAACGCATTACAATGCCGGGAATACAAAATCCGCATTGAGTCCCGCCTTTTTCCACGAAAGCATTGGCAAAAACTTGTTGCTTATATTTACCGATCCCCTCAATTGTTATAACATTTCCTTCAGTAACTTTTTCCATTGGGGTTACACAAGAAAGAACAGCTTTACCGTTTAATTCAACCGTGCAAGATCCGCAGCTTGCTTGCGGTGAGCAGCCGTCTTTCATTGATGTAATACCTTCATTCTCACGTAAATATTTTAGGAGTGAAAGTTCCGGATTGCCGTTATATTCTTTAGTTATACCATTCAGATTAAATTTCATAAACCAAATAAATTATTTTATAAAAGTCCTACTTTCGCGTTAAATTCTTCAATCAGTTTATCCCATTTAGGAACAACCGAAAATCTTTCTTCCCAATAGTCTTCATCATACCATTGCTCGTTTAATTCTTTTACATCCTTACCTTGCTGTTCTATCCAAGTAAAATATTTCAGATTATGGATTGCTTTTTTATCATAATAAGTAAGTTCTTTTAAATAATCAATACTTTGATTTTTAACGACAGAATTCCAGTCAACATTTGCCTGTCCGGTTGTGTAGTTTCCCCATGCCTCGTTCATTTCCTTTAGCCTTGAATTATACATTTCTCGCGAGTCGGTAAACACTGTAAATATTACGTCGTTCTCATTCATTTCATAATATTTAGCAAGCTTAATAGAACTTAACAAATTACTGACGGAAGAAATTCCAAGGTACGGCAGTTTATTTATAGTTTCTTCCGGGACTCCCAATTCTTTATTCAAAAATTCTTGTCCGTATTCCTCATTGAACAATCTTAAAATTCTTAACGGATGTTCATCGTCAATAGCTGCAACCACATCGGTATTTTTTGCATTATGAATCCACGGCACATGTTTATCGCCTATTCCTTCAATTCTATGTCCGCCGAAACCGTTCATCAATAAAGTAGGGCATTGCAAAGCTTCGGAAGCAAGTACTTTAATTTGCGGATTAACAGTACGAAGATAATCCCCCGCTGCTATTGTTCCGGCCGATCCGGTAGCGCTTACGTAAGCTGATAATCTTTGGTTGGTTTTTTTTATCTCTCCGAACAGTTTTTCAATTGTATATCCGGTAATTTCATAGTGCCAAATTGCATTCCCGAATTGATCGAATTGATTAAATATTAAATATTCGTCACTTTTAGCTTCAAGTTCGTGACATTTATCATAAATTTCTTTTACATTACTTTCACAGCCGGGAGTAGCAAAAACTTCATCGGCTCTTTCCCTAAGCCAGTCGAATCTTTCCTGGCTCATCTCTTCGGGCAATATTGCAACGGAATGAACAGAAAGTAAATTTGAATTAAATACACCGCCTCTGCAGTAATTCCCGGTAGATGGCCAAACAGCTTTATGGTATTCCGGATCGAATCTGCCTGTAACAAGATATGGGGCTAGACATCCGTATGTTGCTCCAACTTTGTGAGCACCGGTCGGGAAAAATTTACCTACAAGACCAATTATTCTTGCTTTAACACCCGTAATTTCTTTAGGTATTTCGAGATAATTTATTCCGTCAATTCCCCCGGAGACCGGATCGTTGCACCAATTTATTCTAAACAAATTTAGCGGGTGAGTATCTTGTAAATCAATTTCCCTTAACTTTTCCTGTATTTCAGCCGGAATAGTTTCGGGATGTTTTAACTGATTAAACGTTGGTAAAATAATGTTTTGACGATGCGCCCGCTTAATTGTGTTTTCCAAATATTTGGTGTTTTTAATTTCCCATGACCAGTTTTCCATATTAACTCCGAAAATTATCTAAATAAACTATTTTAAAATCAGACTACAAAATTAAGAAAATATAAAGTCTGCAGTACAAAATTATCCGAAATCGAAATATTTATAATCCAAACTTTCCGGCTCAAACTTTTTTAGGAAATCATTCTTAAGATAATCTCTCACAACTAAAATTATTTTTGTACAATTTTGTTTTCGGGATTTATTAATTATATCCGAAATTGCCGGTTCGAGTCCTCCATTATCAATTTCAAGTTTCCCATACTCATCAATTATTAACCAATCCGGTTTTCCTCGAAACGATTGCTCTAATTTTTTTTGTGCCCAAAGGAACGCATTTTTATTAAATGAATACTTTCCGACTTTAATCTTTTGGTTTTCTTTTAAATTATCATCTTCCAGCATAAAAACTTGTTTACTTGAAATATCCCGAATTACACGCTTACCATTTACTTCGTATTGCAGAATACCCGCTACATTTTCTTTGGTTTCGGACCATCGCAGCAATTTAGTTGATTTCCCTGTTTTTATTGGACCGGTTAAAATGTAAAGATTTTGCATTATTCAAATTCATATTTTAATAAAAAGATAAATATTATCGAGAAAAAACATTTTAATTTATTTAACCCTTTTTGTGACCCGGATATTTTCCAGCTTTCCGAAACAATTAATTTGAATTGAGGAAACTGAGAGATTATTTCATGAACTTCATCGGAATATTTATTTTCTCTATCCTCAAGGTATTTCTTGAAGAGTTTATTTATTACCGGTAATAAAACCTTCAACCATAAAAATAAAATAAAAAACGCTCTAATTACCATTATTATAATTTGAGTAAAATGGTTTTTGCCAAGGTCGGGATTTGTATAAGATAGTAATAGAATTGCGAAGAAAAATAGAAACAGAATTATAGTCGATTTTCGTTCCCACCAAGCTTTCTTTTTTCCTTTCGGCGGTATTTTCAATATTGCAGAGGAATCAAGAGAAAGTCTATCTTTTAACTCCGAATAATAAGTTTCAATCCAGCTTGGTAATTTACCGGCAACAAATCCGGCAAAAAAACCGACGATTATGTGAATGGAAAGGTATAGCGAAACAATCAAAAGACTCAAATCTATATTCATCAAATTTCCCGGATTGCTTAAAAATTTATCGAGTAAATATTGATAAAACAAGTTTATTGATTTCCAAAATGTAAATCCAAAAAGAAGAGTATAAATGATTAACTTCTGAATTCCCGATAACGTTACTGCCGTGATACCCAATAAAATTGAAGCGGTTTTATAAAAAACCTTGAAATAAAAGAATAAAAATCCAAGGAACCCTTGAACAAATACTGCAAAATATGCAGTAATGGGCGTATACGGACTAACAATAAACTTCACAAGAACTACAATAAAAGTAGATTTTAGAATTTGACGGGGATTTTTTGAGTAATAAAATATTAGACTTATAACAACAACTGCAAAACTTCCAAGGAAGAGACCCGTGACCGGAATTTTAAATGCGTGGAGAATTCCACCCAAAACCGCTTCACTAAAAGCCCAAAGCGCTGTAAGTCTTTCAACTTGAGTTACTGCCGGTGATTTATTTTTCAAAGAGTTCTTTCTAAATTAATTTGTTTTCCATAAGCAATTAAAATAATATAATATTTTAAATTTCCCTCAAATAATTTAGAACCTTCAATTTTTTCCAATTGAGATGATGGCTAAAATATTAAGATACATTAAATTAAGATAAAATTATTGCGAAAATATTTTATAATAGGGAAAATATTGTTATATTAAAAAATAGATTTTACCTGGGCATATTCATTTAATAATAAATTATTAACATAAGAAGTTTAACTAAAATAAATTTTAATGGGAAAAATAATTGCAATTGTTCTGCCTAAAGGCGGTGTGGGCAAAACTACAACAGCAATAAATTTAGCATACGCATTGGCACAGAATAAAAAGAGGACACTCTTAATTGATGTTGATCCTTCGGGACAATGTGCGACTGCTTTGGGTTTTACGGATGATAAAATTAAAGGTGATATTCTCGACGTTTTCAGCTTTTCCAAATCTTTTAAAAACGTTATACATAAAACAGACGATCCGAACTTAGATTTTGTCCCTATTAGAAGACTTTCATATAATAATGAAAAAAGATTAGCAAATTTAGCAAGCCGCGAGTTGATTTTGAAAGATGTTCTGGATTCGGAGGTATACTCATACAATTACATTTTAATCGACTGCCCTCCCTCTTTAATCGGAACTACAACTAACGTCTTAATTGCTGCCGATTCCGTTTTGATACCAATTAAAGCCGCTAAGTTTTCTCTTAATGAAGTTGACAGAATAATGGAGCATATTAATTATATTAAAGACCACCGAAATGCAAATCTAAGAATTGAAGGCATTTTACTTACAATGCATGAGCGGAATACAAAGGTTGCTTTTAAAGTTAAGAAAGAATTACTGTTAAAATATCCCAATCTTATGATGAAAATTTCCATTCCTAAAAATATTGAAGTTGCAGAATCTACTTTTCTAAGTAAACCGATAATTCTTACAAATCCCGATGCAAAATCTTCAAAAGCTTATATTAAACTTGCAGATGAGTTGCTAGCAAACAATTCTTTCAACGGTGTTAAGGTCGTTTAGTCTGATACGCACAACTTTTGCAGAAAGGAGTAATGTATTTTTCTATCTTCAGTATTTAATTAACATTTGTATTTTTTAATGCCAGCTCCAAATTCGTATAAATTCCAAATATCCTATCCAGTTTATTCATTGTAAATAAAGTTGATTGTCTTTTATTATGAACAACGAATGAAAGGTTTTTACTGTTTGAAATTGTCATGTTAAAGGTCTTTACAATTGTTCCGATAAACGTGGAGTCTATAAATTCACAGCTGCCAAAATCAATAATGACATTAAAGTTTTTGTTTTTTAAACTTTGTATTAAAAAGGATTGAAAATTTGATGCTTCATTTAAAGTTGCTCGCGGTGTATTAACCCTAATGATCGTAAGATCTTTGTTTTTTCTATAAGCGGAAGAAAACCAATATTGCTCGTCCATCTGCAATAAATTTCCACTTAAGTATTTTTTTCTTTCAAATAAATCCGTATTCATTTTTCTTCTCCTTTTAAATAAAATATTCTCACTAGAATAACTATACCAAAGTTTTGATTTTTCTTATACTTGAAATCTAAAGGAAGAAGAGCACCTAATTGTGATTGAAATCAAGTTTTTGATCTTAATTTGTATAATTGTGATTTAGGAATATAAAAAGGACTGTTGTTTGCTTTATGGAAAATAAAATGTACGACGATTGTCGATTTTACAAAAATATAATTTGAACATGTAGTTTTACTTACGAATTTAAGATTAATACATAATTCCCAATGTGATGCCGAAATAGAAACTACCGAGATTCTTCTGGAACTTATTTGCAAGACTTTCAACGCCTTTATCAAAAAAGTGGATTAAATAATAACGAAAAGTTAATCCCATTAAACTGCTTGTGCTAACACCAAAATTTGCCCCAAATCCCACATAACCGCCGGCAGCTAATTTAGCATGTGCTTTTTTAAATGAGCTGAAAATTTCTAATTGAGCGGGTGTGGTAACCGCAAGTGTAGGCCCGACTCCAAAATCAATGTACGGACGAAGATTATCAGTGATAGTGTCATAAAAAAGCCTGTACTGCAAACCGAAAGTTAAAGGAAGGACAAACACCCTGTTTACTTTACCCGGTGTAGGTAAAGGTCTCCCGAAAATATCGAATCTCTCGGTTTCTCTTTCATCTTTCGATTCCGAAAAAGAAAAATCTACAAAGCCCGTAACTCTTTTGCCGAAAGAATGTCTTAGAAACGTTCCCAATCCAAAACCGCCTTCTCCAAACAAAAGATTTACTCCCCAGGAATTATTAGGCAATTTTAAATGCGGTTTTTCGGGTGCTAACTCCCCGATTCTTTGAGCATTTATACTTATAATAGGTAGAATTATTACAACAAATAATATTTTCTTCATTTTTTATCTCTCTTTAGTATCACATCTAAAGATAATTATTAATCGATTAAAATCAATATTATAATATTTCTCTCAAATGATTTGCTAATCTATTATTTTATTCATCCGGTTTAAAAAGTTTGTTCCTATTTGGAACGAAAATGAATTTATAAAATAAAACATTTTGGGAAATAAAATGGGTAAAAATTTAGAACTGAAAACTAAAGTAAATTCTCACGATGAATTCATTAAAATTCTTTTTGAAGCTCGTGCTATTGATAAAGGAGTATTAAAACAGAAAGATATCTATTATAAAATTCCTTCCGGATTATTGAAATTAAGAATTCAAAATGGCAAATTTTATTTGATTAAATATCTTAGAGATGAAAATACCTTAAC
>BDSW01000216.1 GCA_002898175.1 bacterium BMS3Abin04 | reverse complement strand
TGTTGATAATAGTATAGACGAAGCACTTGCAGGATACAACGAAAAGGTGACCATAACAATAAACGAAGACGGCAGCATTACGGTAGAGGATATGGGAAGAGGGATTCCTGTAGACCTGCACCCTGAAGAAAACAGGTCTGCTCTTGAAGTTGTTATGACGGTATTACATGCCGGCGGAAAATTTGACAGAAACTCCTATAAAGTTTCCGGGGGTCTTCACGGTGTTGGTGTTTCGGTTGTAAATGCCCTTTCCGAGTGGTTGGTTGTAGAAGTTAAAAGAGGAGGAAAGTTATATCGTCAGGAGTATGAGCGCGGAATACCGAAATACGATGTTAGAGAAATTGGAACGGTTAGTAAAAATGAGTCGGGTACAAAAGTTACATTTTTTCCGGACAGAGAGATTTTCAAAACAACAAAATTTAAATTCGATACCTTAAATGATAGAATGAGAGAGCTTGCCTTTTTAAATAAGAATATTACTATTGAGCTCATTGATAAGATAGACGGAGAAAAAGCCGAGCATCATTATAAAGGCGGAATAATTGAGTTTGTAAAATACTTAGATGAAACAAGAAATGTATTGCATAAGCCGGTTTATATTGAGGGCGAGAAAGACGGTACCCCTGTAGAGATTGCTTTTGAGTACAGCGATACATACTCTGATAATATTCATTCCTATGTAAATAATATCAATACACACGAGGGCGGAACTCACTTAGTTGGCTTTAAGACCGCACTTACAAGAACCCTAAATAATTATGCTGCAAAAAACAAACTGATTAAGGAAAATAAAAAAATATCTCTTACCGGTGATGATTTCAGAGAAGGCTTAACAGCGGTTCTTTCCTTAAAAGTCTTTGAACCTCAGTTTGAAGGACAGACAAAAACCAAGTTGGGAAATAGTGAGGTAAAATCAATTGTTGAAACGATTGTTGGAGAAAAATTATCAGACTATTTAGAGGAGAACCCGTCGGTAGGAAAAAAAATTATTGAGAAGTGTTTCAGAGCGGCAGAGGCTAGGGAAGCGGCAAGAAAAGCAAGAGAACTTGTACGAAGAAAGAGTGCTCTTGACTCAATTCATTTACCAGGAAAACTAGCAGATTGTTCAATTACCGACCCGGAGCATACTGAAATCTATATAGTTGAGGGTGATTCGGCGGGTGGTTCTGCAAAACAAGGTCGTGATAGACGCTTTCAAGCAATACTTCCATTGCGGGGAAAAATATTAAATGTTGAAAAAGCAAAGATTAATAAAATTCTTGAAAACAACGAGATTAAAGCAATGATCTCGGCCGTTGGTGCGGGAATAGGCGATGATTTTAATCCTGAAAAAGCACGTTACGGAAAAATAATAATTATGACGGATGCTGACGTGGACGGAAGTCATATTAGAACTTTATTACTAACCTTTTTCTATAGGTACATGAAAGAGTTGGTAAGCACCGGAAGAATATATATAGCTCAACCGCCGCTGTATAAAATTAAGAAAGGAAAAGAAGAAGTTTATGCTTATGATGATGCAGAAAAAGAAAAAATACTTTTAAGAATGAAAGTTGAATATGATCCGGAAAACGGTGATAGAGTGAAGGGCGTTAACATTTCCCGTTATAAAGGTTTGGGTGAAATGAACCCTCATCAACTTTGGGATACAACCATGAACCCGGAAACACGCACAGTTCTGCAGGTTAATTTAGAAAGCGCGGCGGCGGCAGATAAAATTTTTGAAACACTAATGGGTGATGCTGTTGAACCGAGAAGAGCATTTATTGAAAAACATGCTAAGTATGCAAATTTAGATGTTTAATCTATATTAAAAAGTAAAAATTTTAGAATAATAACGAGAAATAAAAAATTATGGCTACCTTTTTTGAAAAAATACAACCTGTTTCTTTAGAAGATGAAATGAAATCTTCATATATCGATTACGCTATGTCTGTAATAGTTGCCAGAGCCTTGCCGGATGTTAGAGATGGTCTTAAGCCTGTTCATCGTCGTGTGCTTTTTGGTATGCACGAGCTGAGCATGACTTACAATAAGCCATATAAAAAATCTGCTCGTGTGGTTGGAGAAGTTTTAGGTAAGTACCATCCTCATGGCGATACTGCGGTTTATGATACAATGGTTAGAATGGTACAAAGCTTTTCTCTTCGTTATCCGCTGATAGACGGACAAGGAAACTTTGGCTCAGTTGACGGTGATTCTGCCGCAGCCATGCGTTATACCGAGGTTAGATTAAAAAGAATTTCAGAGGAAATGTTAAGGGACTTAGATAAAAATACTGTAGAGTTTATACCTAACTTTGACGGGTCGCTTCAAGAGCCGACAGTAATGCCGTCTTACCTGCCTAATTTATTGGTAAACGGAGCAAGCGGAATTGCGGTTGGAATGGCAACTAATATTCCTCCCCATAACTTAAACGAGGTTGTTGATGGGATTATTGCTTTAATTAACAATCCCGACCTAACTGCGGAAGACTTAATTAAATACGTAAAGGCGCCGGATTTCCCAACCGCAGGAATTATTTATGGTTATGAGGGAGTTAGGGAAGCTTATACTACAGGAAGAGGTAAAGTAGTAGTACGTGCAAAAGCTAATATTGAAACTCATAAAAATGATAGAGAGAGTATAATAGTAACCGAACTTCCATACCAAGTTAATAAAGCTAATTTAATCCTCAAAATTGCCGAGTTGGTCAGAGGTCAAAAGATAACGGATATTTCAAACGTACGGGATGAGTCGGATAAAGACGGTATGCGTATTGTAATAGAATTAAAAAGAGACACTCAGCCGGCAGTAGTTATGAATCAGCTTTATAAGCACACACAAATGCAGACAACATTCGGCGTTATTATGCTTGCCCTGGTTAACGGTATGCCTAAAGTTCTTACGCTTAAAGAAACAATGAAACACTTTGTTGATCACCGGATGGATGTTCTTGTTCGCAGAACCAAGTTTGAATTGGAAGCAGCTGAAAGGCGAGCACATATATTAGAAGGTTATATCATTGCCTTAGATAATATTGATGAAGTTATTGTAACAATCAAAAAATCTAAGGATGTAGATACAGCTAAGAAAAATTTGATTATAAAATTCGACCTATCTGAAATTCAAGCTAAAGCTATTTTGGATATGCGCCTGCAACGCCTAACGGGCCTTGAAAGAGAAAAAATAGAAAAAGAATATAAAGAGGTAATTCAAACTATTGAAAGGTTAAGAGGAATTTTAGATAATGAAACTAAAAGATTTAAAATTATAAAAGATGAATTACTGGATATTAAAAAACGTTATGGTGATGAAAGAAGAACGGAAATAATTCTCAACACACAAGAATTTTCTATAGAAGATATCATAGCCGAAGAGGATGTCGTTGTTACGATCTCTCACAAAGGTTTTATAAAGCGATTTCCTGTTTCCGGCTACCGCAAACAAGGCAGGGGTGGAAGAGGAGTAACAGGAGCGAAAACAAAGGACGAGGATTTTATAGAACATATGTTTATAGCCTCAACTCACCAATATATTATGTTTTTTACCGATAAAGGAAAAGTATATTGGTTAAAAGTTTATGAAATTCCGGAAAGCGGAAGATCTTCTCGCGGAAGATCTATTGTAAATCTACTGCAAAAAGAAAAGGACGAGAATATTACTGCTTTTGTTCCTGTAAAAGAGTTCAGTGAAGATAAGTTTGTTGTTATGGTTACTAAAAGAGGTACAATTAAGAAGACAGCTCTTTCCGCATACTCTAATGTACGTCGTGGCGGGATACAAGCGATTAACCTAGTTAAAGACGACAACCTTGTTGAAGTTAAGCTTACAGATGGAACAAACGATATTGTAATTGGAACAAGAAACGGTATGGCAATTCGTTTCAAGGAAAAAGATGTTAGAAGTATGGGTAGAACGGCAACAGGTGTTCGAGGCATTAAGCTTAAACCCGACGATGAAGTTGTTGGATTTATAGTTGTAAAAAATGTTTCTACGCTTTTGGTTGTTACCAATAAAGGGTTTGGTAAAAGAAGCAGTCTTGATGATTATCGAATTACACATCGTGGCGGAAGAGGTGTTATTACGGTTAAAACCGGAGATAAGATTGGTAAACTTATTGCAATGATGGAAGTAAACGATAACTATGAACTTGTTATAATTACAGAAAAAGGAATGGTTATTAGGCAGGGAATAAAAAACATAAGAGTCATGGGACGTAATACACAGGGTGTTCGAGTTATAAGACTAAAAGAAGGTGACTCAATTGCCGATATTGCAAAAGTTGCTCATGATGACTCAGAGTTAACAAACGGAAAAAATTCTGATGTTAAAGATCAAGATGAGTCTGAGCTGAATATATAATTAAATAAAGGTAAAAAATGTTACTGCAAAACAGCAAAAACCTTGATTCTAAATGTGTACACGCAGGAATTGGAGAGTATCAATATGGTCCGGTTGTACCGCCTATCTATCAAACGTCAACATTTAAATTCGAATCAGCGGAACACGGCGCAGCTCTTTTTAAGGGTGAAGAAGAAGGATATATTTATTCCCGTATGAAAAACCCAACAGTAGAAGCAATGGAAAATGCAATTGCCGATTTGGAAAACGGATACAAAGCCTTAGGGTGCGGAAGCGGTATGGCGGCAATTCATACTGTGTTTACATCTCTGCTTAATGCCGGAGACCATGTTGTTTGCTCAAAAGCCGTTTACGGACCAACAGCCACCTTGCTGAAAACAGTCATAAAAAAGTTTAATATTGAAACTACATTTGTCCACGCTTCAGATATTAACGAGGTAAATAATGCTATTAAAGAAAACACAAAAATTATCTATATTGAAACGCCTGGAAACCCTACGTTAGAAATAACTGATATTGAAGATGTTGCAAAGTTAGCGCATCAAAACAATGCTTTTATGGTTGTAGACAATACTTTTATGAGTCCTGCTCTTCAGAGACCATTGGAATTAGGTGCCGATGTAGTTGTGCATAGTTTAACAAAATTTTTAAACGGGCATGCCGATGTAGTTGCCGGAGTAATTGTTTCTAAAGATAAAGCATTGTATACAACGATGAGAAAAACACTTAACCAAATTGGCGGTGTTATAGATCCGTTTAATGCTTTTCTTGTTCATCGAGGAATAAAAACACTCTCTCTTAGAATGGAAAAACACAGTAAAAGCGCACAGAAAATAGCAGAGTTTTTAGAAAATCATCCGCAAGTTAAATGGGTAAGATACCCGGGTTTAAAAAGTCATCCTCAATATGATACTGCTCAAAAACAACATCATGATGCCGGAGGAATGATTTCTTTTGAGCTTAAAGGAGGACTTGAAGCAGGAAGAGCTGTTATGAATAATGTAAAATTTTGTCAATTAGCCGTTAGCTTGGGAGGGGTTGAAACTCTTATTCAACATCCTGCAAGCATGACTCACCACTCTATGGGTAAAGAAGCTCGCGAAGCCGCAGGCATAACAAATGGACTTGTAAGATTATCGGTCGGGATTGAAAATGTTAACGATATTATTGATGATCTTAATAATGCGCTTAAAATTGCAAGTGAGTTAAAGTCTTTAGAAAAAAGCATAGCTTAATTTTTTATTAATCCCGTCTCTCAACTGTGTTGAAAATTGGGGGTTTTTATATCCGGGAAGTATATTGTTTTTACTGTTGACTTAATTAAATTTTATCCTCATTTTCGTACAAACTTAAAAAGAGAAAATATGAATCCTTCAAAAACATTTGTGTTGTTCATATTATTTATATCCGGTGTATCTTATATTAATTTGTTTGGTCAAAAAGTAATTCATAAAAACGGAAGATATTACTTTGCAGATAGAGTGGTTGCAAAATTTGCAAACACGACTAAGGTAAACACTTACGAGATAGAAAAAATTATTAGATCAGGCAAAAAGGTGATTAGCAAAGCGAGCGTGATAGAAATTCAAGATGCATTTAATACTTCAGGCAGGGAATACAGAGCGGAGGAGAAATTAAAGAATATAAAAAATGTTTTTTTTAATTCAGAAATAGACCCGGTTAAAATCTCTGTTAAATTAGAAGAGAGCAGTGAAATAGAATGGGCGGAACCCCATTATTTGTATCAGACAACTTTTGAGCCGAATGACCCAAGATATCTTGACGGCACGCAGAATTATCTAAAGAAAATCCAGGCAAATTTAGCATGGGATATAGAAAATGGAAGTCCTGACGTTGTAATAGGTATAGACGATACAGGAATAGGTTGGGATCACCCTGATCTTGCCGCTAATATTTGGATAAACCCAGGCGAAACAGGAATTGATAAAAATGGAAATGATAAGAGAGATAATGGAATTGATGATGACAATAACGGATTTATAGATGATTATCATGGTTGGGATTTTGGTGGATTAAGCGGTACTCCTGATAATAATCCGATGGAGGACAGACCTGATCACGGAACGCATGTTGCAGGGATTGCCGGAGCTGTAACGAACAACGGTATTGGAGTTGCCTCGATTGGTTTTAATAGTAAGATTATGGCGGTAAAGGTTTCTCAAGATAATATTAGAGACAAAAATGGAAACGCATTAATAGCATTTGGTTATAGGGGAATAGAATATGCTGTTGATAACGGAGCAAAGGTAATAAATTGTAGTTGGGGCAGCAGTGGGTACTCTAATGCTGCTCAGGCAGTAATCGATTATGCTGTTGCTAATGGGGTAATAATTACTGCCGCCGCTGGAAACGATAACTCTAAGGAACTTTTTTACCCTGCATATTATAACGGAGTATTGTCTGTTGCAGCAACAGATACTTCCGATAGAAAAGCCGGTTTCTCAAATTACGGGATTAATGTAGACGTGACTGCTCCAGGTGTTTCTACTTATTCTACCTGGATGAACAATACGTATACATTTTTAAGCGGTACTTCTATGGCGTCTCCGGTTGTTGCCGGTCTGGCAGCTTTAGTTGTACATCGGTTTCCATCATATAATCCATTACAAATTGCCGAGCAAATAAGAGTTAACTCGGACAACATAGATAATTCTAACCCGGGTTTTGAAAACATGCTGGGCTATGGTAGAATAAATGCATACAAAGCATTAAATAATATAAACTCAAAATCCGTTAGATTGACCGGTGTAAAATTCTACGATAAAGGCGATGGCGATGGGATATTTGAGTCCGGAGAAAAGGTGGATGTTGAAATTTCTTTTGAAAACTATCTTAGTCCGGTTAATAATCTGAATATTCAACTGGAAAGCAAATCGAGCTTACTAACAGTTGATAAATCCAGCATAATTGTTGGAAGCATGAATACACTTGAAACCAAGAATAATAGTACCGATAAGTTTAGTTTTACTATTGCACAAACATCTCTCGTAAACCTTGATGCAAATCTCCTTATTCGTTTTAATGATGGATTGTATTCGGACTACCAGTGGATTACAATAACTATTAATCCTACTTATGCAACACAGAATGTAAATGATATTGCATTAACAATTAATAGTAACGGTTCTTTAGGGTTTGATGATTATCCGAATAATAAAAAAGGAGAGGGATTTAAATATAAGGAGGGCAATAATCTTATGTTTGAAGGCGCTCTAATGTATGGAACCTCGGAAGGAAGCATAAATGATTGTGCCCGGTCAAGTAATTCTAATATTAAGGACGATGATTTCAGAACAGTACGACAATTTGTAATTAATACGCCGGGTTTAGAAGCGGATCAAGAAGGAGAAACAATATTTAATGATGATAATGCATATAGTACTAAACTCGGCATTGAAACAACGCTTAATAGTTTTTCTAACTCAGGAGAAGAAGACATAAACTATATCATTTTGAGATATAGGATGCAAAATAAGTCGGGAGTGAATGTAAACAACCTTTATATTGGTTTATATTTCGATTTTGATATAGACTCTACAAACGCAGCAAATGATGTGGTTAAGTATGATACCGCAAGCAATTTTGGGTATGCGTTTAGTAAAAATAAAACTCCGACAACAATTATTGGCGCTTCACTAATCTCATCTGATCAATATGGGTTCTATGCTATGAATGAAAAAGGTGATGGAGGAAGAGCAATTTCATTTGACGGTTTTTCGGATAGCGAAAAATGGTCAACTCTTTCCAGCGGCTTAACATATAGCCAAGTTAGTCCTGGAGATATATCTTTTGTTGTTTCCGGAGGACCATATAATTTAAGCCCTGGAGAAAGAACCACGGTTGGGTTTGTTTTGGCTGCAGATACAAGTGTTGTAAATGTTAATACTGCAATAGAAAGAAGTAAAATTAAATATTTTGATATTCCATCGGGCGCTGAAAAACCAAAACCGAAATTACCAACAACATTTAAACTTGAACAGAATTACCCCAATCCATTTAATCCGACAACCAAAATTAAATACTCAATACCGCGTGCATATCTGCAAAACCAGTCGTTTTACAAAGTAACCTTAACAGTTTATGACGTACTGGGAAAAGAAATTGCCGTGCTGGTTAATAAACAACAAAGGGCGGGAAGTTATGAGGTGGAATTTAATGCCCGTAATTTACCAAGCGGAATTTATTTTTATAAAATAAAAGCAAATACACAAGGAGGTTCGGCGGGATTTACGAATGTAAAAAAGCTTGTGTTGCTTAAGTAATTTAAATATAAACAACTATTTTAATAGAGTCATTTTTTTAGCTTTAACAAAAATATTATTAAAATTAATTCGGTAAATATATACACCGCTAGGTAAATTACTTGCATCGACGAACACCTCGTGCTTTCCCCTGGATATTCTCTTGTCGAGCAAAACAAGCAGCTTCTCTCCAAGCATGCTATAAACCTCTAATTTAACATGACCTTCTTTTTCTAACTCAAATCTAATGGTTGTTGTAGGATTAAATGGATTGGGATAATTTTGGTATAATTCGAAGTTCTTGGGAACTTCATCCTCCGTCACACCGGTTAAAATTTTATCCGTAGAGGTACCCCAAATTTCCGCTTCCCACAACCCTGGGATTAACCCTAAGTTAGCTGAATCGTTTATAAAAATTAGTTTGACATATCTTCCTACTACCGGTACAAATCTTTGCTCGCTCCACTCTTTTGCTTCTGAGTAAACCTCCGGTATTATACTGTTCCAACTTTCTTGAGACAACGAGGTGTGGACAGAATACTTATACAATTTCCCAATTTCAAAATTCTCAAATGAGAACCTGGTTTTATAAATACTTTTTTTTAAGCCCAAATCAAAGATTAATGAAGCAGGTTTATACTTGGCTTTCCATTTTGAGTTTTGATTTCCAGAGTAATACCCCAACCCGTCAATCGTATTGAAAGCAGTTAAGCTTCTCTCTAATGTTGAGCTTGCTGAAACGCTCACAATATCCAGTTTTTTAATAACCATAATTTTTGTAGATAAAATGGAAAAATTACTTACGTGGGAAGCAGAATCGGTTATATTTATGAACGAGGCACCCATTAGAATAGTGTTAAATGTTCCTTGGAAATTCCAATTTAAAGTTGACCTTACCGCGTTAAATTTTTTAGATCTTTTAACAATAAACGTTCCAACGGATTTTTCTTCAGAAGTTATTATATCACTCCCTGGTTGTGAGGCAAATACAAGAGTAGCAAAATTACGACTTGAGTCGGTGCTCATAGTAAAATGAGAGGGAAAAATTGAATATCCTGAGGATCCGGCTATAAAACGAAACTCTAAGTTATCGTAATTTCCGTCTGAGAATTCTAAATCCATTGCACATTGAAAAGCAGTAAATTCAATATCTGAACCGGTACTATAAAGCGAAACATTAAACTCAAACTCGTTTTCACTAATATATGAACCATTAGCAATGTTCATAAAGTAATTGTTTTGAGCAGACAGAATATTTACAAAAAGGATTGGTAATAAAAAAAAGACAATTTTAAAAACAGAGATATTTATGTAAAAATTTATTTTGTGTCTACGAAAATATTTTAATATTAACAATTTTATAATCCCTTGTTTATATAATACCTTAAAAGGGATAGCAGAATGCTGGGAATGTCCCTTTTGTCTAACCAAGTGTTCGTGGGAAAATCAGATACATTTTCTGAAAATGTTACAACAGGTGAGGATTTTGGAAAAATTTGGGTAGAAAGATACTATGAAATAATGTAAAAAGTTCCTTTAATGTCAAAAACGAATGACTATGTAAAAAATTTTTAAGCCGCAAAGTAATGCTTTTAAAAACCAGAGTCAAGTAATTGAGTCGGTAAGGTAGAAGCGCAGATTCAACCCCCGCGTGTGATTATTACAAATTTTCTTTTTACCATTCAAATGCTTATGTAAGCTACCGCTGTTTTCTTAATCTTGGTAAATTCTTTCGCGGTTAACCTATTTTCATCACAAGAATCTTTTATCTGCTTAGGTGACCATTGCTTTTATGCTAAGAGGGCATTTATGAGTAACAACATTTTATTATTATCCAATTGGTAAAATGGATTAATGTAGAGCTGAAAAGTTATTCAATAGTTATCAGTTAGTAATATTATTTTAATCGCCCAAAATTTCGGATAATTATTTTTTGCTATTTTATTTCTATATCAGTAGATTTGTTTTAATTACAAACTTACCTAAATACAATGAAAGCGAGTAGAATTGTAATACCCAAACAATTTTTTATACTCTATGCTATCGTCTTTTCGACTTATGTAATTATTCCATCAACAATCTTTTCGCAGTCTTTTAATCAAAACGGAATTCAGCAGTATTTAAGGAAAGGCAAACATTTAGAAAGATTATTCCCAGACTCTGCGGTTTATTATTATCAAAAAGGATTGGAATTTTTAGATAGTAAACAACTTAAGGATCGGTCTTTAAGTCTAAAAAAAATTGATTTGTTAATACGAATAGGTGTAATATTCCACCAACAAAGTAAATATTCTTTTGCGTCGGATTATTATTTAAAGGCTTTAAATGAAGCTAGGTTTATTAGTAGCGACTCTCTTATAGCAGAATGTAATTTTAATATTGCCGAGGTCTGTTTAGAAAACGGGAGTTATTCTAAAGCAGTTAAGTTATATTACAAAGCAAAAGGGTCGTATGAAAAAATTAAATATAAAAACGGAATCTTTTGGTCGAATATTGGATTGGGAATAGTTTACAGAGAATTGGGGAATACGAAATTATCGAAAAAGCATTACGAATTAGCACGAAAAATAGGAGAACAAGAAAATAATAAACTTTACATCGCAATCAGTTATAATAATTTGGGCAACTTATTTAAGCAGATTGGAGAATATGAAACCGCTATCGGATATTTACAGCTTGCTTTAAAAAGTTTTGAAGAATATGGTAAGGAAAAATTTGTTTCGGACTGTTTAGAAAGCATTGGTGAGTTGTATGCTGAAATCGGCAACCATGAACGAGCAATCGAGTATTTTAAGAAATCAATGGAAATAGCTGAAAACTCAAGAGATAAGTATAGGTTACTCTCCCGGTACGCAAATATTGCAAAATCATACTCAAATTTAAAAGATAATAAAAATGCGGTTATGTATTTCAGTAAAACCGTTGAACTTGCCCGGGCAATTGGTGATAAATCAAGATTAAGTGAAATTTTGATAATGGTTTCAAATTTCTATAGAAAAAATTATAGCATGGGTAAAGCGCTTCTTAATTTAAAAAAGTCTCTTCTAATATCAGAAGAAATTGGCGATACGGTTAGTTTTGCATCCGGGCTTAATTCAATATCGGAACTATATTTTTTAAAAAAAGATTATAAATCAGGTTACAATTATGCACTTCGAGCCTATCAAATATCTTCTAAAAAAGATTTAATGAAAACTCTAGCAAAATCGTCTCTTAATCTTTCGAAAATATTAGAGCTTTGGGGCAATTATAAAGACGCTTTGTATTATTTCAAAATTCACAAGAAAACATCGGGATTTTTGCTGAATTCGAAAAAGTTAAAAATTGTTGAAGATGCCGAAGCCAAGTATAATATTGAGAGGATTGAAAAAGAAAAATTGAAATTGGAGAACTCCGCTTTACGAGGTGAAGAAAAATTACAAAGACGTAATATCTTAATAACGATATTGGTTATTATATTAGTTTTATTGACCATAGGGTCGGTTTGGTTTTTGCGTAAAAAGAGAATTGAAAAAAAAGAGAGTTCTGAAAACTCACTTAGAATGAAAAGAAAAATTGATTTGTTAGATAGTCAACTGAATGAAAAAAACAGAGAGTTAACCACTAAAGCTTTATTAATTTCTCAAAATAATGAAGTCCTTAAAGACATTGTTCGGTCAATAGACGGCTATTTGAAAAATAAGAATGGTGATAAAAATGAATTAAGGCGATTGAAAAACCGGCTTCAGGAAATTTATGAAGAAAAAAGCTGGGGTGATTTTCTTCAGCATTTTGAACAAGTTCATCCTCAATTTTATAAGAAACTTTTAAGTAGAGGCGGAGATCTTACGTCAACGGAACAAAAAGTTTGTGCGTTTTTACGTATGAATCTAAATACAAAAGAAATATCACAATTAACCAGCCAGTCGACTAAAGCTATAGAAGTAATGAGAAGTAGAATACGGAAAAAATTAAGAGTTTCTCACGAGGAAAGTTTGACTAAAGCAATTCAGTCTATTTAAATTTCTCTCCCACCGTATTAATTCCATAAAATAGAGAAATATTCAAAATCCTCTATGAGTGTTTTTGTAAGGTTTGTTGAGTGTTTTTGAAGGGTTGTGAGTGTTGACATGCCTGCAATCCCAATATATCTTTACATCAGCTAAACCGCCAACGGTTTTCGAGTCGTTTTAAGAAAGCGACTAAAGTATAAAATTGTTAAAAAAGTCGATGGTCTTTTGGAATAAAAAAAATAGTGTAAAAATTGAAATGGTTCACAAACAAAACACCGAAAATAAAGATATAATCGAATTCTGGTTCAAGCTAAATAAAGATATTTTAGGGTTGACGGTCAATATAAATTCTTTAAATCAAAAGGATAAAATTAAACCGTTACCAGATACTATTTACTATCAAAATAAATGGTATTTGCTGGCCGGATATGAAAATGTGAAAGTAAAACAAAAATGGAAATTTACTTTTAAGGGATTTAAAAAAGAAAACAACGAAGAGTTCAAAAGTGTTATAAACTATAAAATTTAATAGAAAGGTTAGAGATGAATCATTTAACAGCAATTATTTTCATCGCATTATTAGGCTTAGAATTACCTGTTTCATTAAATGGTCAAATAAATCATTCATTTAGAATTACTTTAAATACAGGATTAAAATTTTATAATTGGAGTGAATATGACAAAAACTCAACACAAAACTTAGATGAAAGCGGCACGCTTTTTTTAGTTGGTTTATCAGCAACGTATAATTTTATTACAGGAAGTAATATTTATACCAAATCGGACATATACTTTTATACAGGCAGTGTAGATTATGATGGATATTTACAGAACGACTATGGAACTAACACACCCTATAAAACCGAAACCGGCTATAAAGGCGTAGAGCTGCTATTGAATTTTGGATACAACTTTAACATAACACATAATTTTATCTTAGCACCCGAACTGGGATTTGAATACGAGTATTGGAACCGCGATTTAGGCAAGGGAGACAAACACGGATACAAAGAAACGTATAATGTGTTTTTTATGGATTTTGGTTTTAACGGCAATTTGAGAGTTGTGCCAAAAGTGTTGATTTTTATGAAATTCTTGGGAGAAATTCCATTAAGTATTTCCGAATCCGTTGATTTATCACCCTGGGAAGGAAGCGGTTCCTCGGTGATTGATTTAACCCCGGGATCAAATGTTGGAATAAATTTTGAAAGTGGAGTAATAGCTTATAATATATCACTTTCGCTTTACATTGATTACCTTCTTTTTTCTCCTTCAAAACTAAACCGGAATATTTTTCAACCGGAATCAGATAGAAGTATCTTCGGAGTAAAGCTTGGTTATACTTTTTATATAAAGATATAATCTAAGAGAAACCCAAAATAAAATTAGTAGACACTGTTTTACAGACAGAATTTATAAACTTATAGGAGGAGAATGAAATGAAAAAGCTGATTTTTTTCACAATAGGTTTATTGTTTTTATTCTTAATTGGCTGCAATAAGAATGATAGTGGCGATGGAAATCCGGTTGGACTTGGTACAAATAGTGGAAATGAGAACGTGACATTTCAAGTTAATATTGTCCAAGACCAGCAAGGAACGTTATACTTCCATTTCAAACCAAGTGTTGACGTTAAAATTATTAAAGTTGATGCCCAACTTAATAATCAGACTTATTCTGTAAGTGGAGATGTAAATACAACAATTACAGCCACAGAAGGATTTTCTGTTGAAGTTAGTAATCCTGAAACAGGAGATGATTGGATATTTACAATTACAGGAAAAATTGCCGGCAACAATCAAGATTTTACGTCCGTTGTAAAATACTCGGTTCCAACGGGTTATAGTGGTGGAGCCGAAACCGTCTCATTTGAAATTAATTCTCAACCCGGTCAACAAGGTGGTGTGGATTTTTTGTTTAAGCCAAGCGTTGATGTAAAAATAACAAAAGTAGATGTTAAGATGGGCGATGCTTCAGATAAAGTTGATGGTGATGGAACAACGGTATGTTCTGGCGGGAAATGGTATGTATTAGCCGGCTATAATGGTGTTGAAAGCGGACAGCAATGGTCGTTTACATTTGTAGGGAAAACAGCATCTGATGATAAGGATTATAATGTAATATCAAATTATACAATACCATAATAATTAGTTATCACAAATAATTAAAACTAAAGAGGTAAGCCATGAAAAAAAATCAAGTAGTTAGTCTAAGCATATTACTTAGTCTCTTCTTTCTTGTACAATCTATAAAAGGACAAGTAAAAATAGGAATTTATACCGGGTACAGTCTTTCATCTTTTGAAGCACAGGATGGAAGTTCCGATATGCTGCCAATCGGATTTCAAGCATATTATTCGTTAGAAAATGCAGGAGTTGCAAATTTTAATTTCGGATTAGATTTTAATTATTCTGTTGTGCCGTTTTCATTTGAAATGACCACCAATTCAGGTACGGTATTGTTTACAAGAAAGCAGAAACAGCTTTATATGGGGGCTTTAATTAAAATAAAATTTTTAAATGCTTCTTTGTTTAATCCATACGTCCGTTTGGGAATGGGTTTATATTCCGGTGGGCATTCGCTGGAGTATCCGGATGCAATTAAACAGGAAGCTCAGCAAAAACAAGTTTCCCTGCCGGCAGAGCTTGATATCTCTAGTGGATTCGGGTTTAATTTTGGTGCGGGACTTGATTATAAGTTAACGGAAACAACCGGAATATTCACAGAATTCGTTTATCATATTAATAGCAGGGAAATTAACGAATCACCTCTTAATGTTTTTCAAGGACTAAATCTGCAGAAAAGTTCATTAGGCTTTAACAACTGGGCAATATTAGTAGGCTTTCAAGCCGGCTTTAAGTTTTAGCAATTAATAAATAATTTGAATTGGTGATCAAATGAAATTATCAGTGTTGATAATAGCGTTAACAGTTATTACTCATTGTGCAAACACAAAAGAGAAAGAAGGAATAACGCAACAGCAGAAAAAACCTGAAGAAACAAATTACTCGAAAAACAACAGGCAAGATAATATAATGGTCTTTGTGAAAAAGAACGAACCGAGAGAAAATGCTTTTAGTATTCTTGTCCCGAAAGGCTGGCGGATAGAAGGGGGAATATTCCGGGTTAATCCAATTACCCAAGGTGGTCCTGCGCAGTCAATTGCTGCAAAAATAGATTTTACCGTTAAAAAAGATAAAAAGGGAAGCGTTATGATTCGTTGGCTGCCCGATATGCTATATTTTGATACGCGTAATACTCCCGCAGGACGAATGGGTATGTTCCCGGAAGGTAGTAACTATCAAGGAATGGCGGTTTTGTATATCAAATCTGCTGGAAATTTTATTACGGAAATTGCTTTCCCTTATGCTCATCCAAAGGCAAGAAACATTAAAATAATTGCTAGAAAGAAACTTATAGATGTAACAAATAACTACTCTAAAAGAGTTAAGCAAGTAATGCCGGTTACAACAATGAGTTATGACGCAGCATTAGTCAAATTTAAATATGATGAAAATGGAAATCAATACGAAGAATCTATGGTTTCAATTATTGAAAATTGGGGACAACTTGGTGCAGGAATGTGGGGCAATAAAGAAACTTTTCTGATTAGAACACCAATAGATCAATTTGAGAAATATGCACCATTGTTTAGTGTAATTCAAAATTCAGTTAAAATAAATCTACGGTGGTTAATAGGTGAAGTAAAAGGACAAGCAACAAGAGGCCAAATTGCGGTCAATACACAAAGGGAAATTCAAAGAATTGGAAAAGAGATTGCCGAACACAGACGGAAAATAAATGCAGAGATCAATAATGATATATTTCTAACATTAATGGAGCAAGAGGAATATATTAATCCATATACTAATGAAATTGAAATAGGAACCAATCAATGGCAACACAGATGGATAAATGAAAGTGGGGATGTTATTTATACAAATAGTGAGGAATATAATCCAAATACTGATATCAATTTGGATAAAAGTGGTTATAAAAGAAGTAAAATCAGAAAAAGAGTTCCCAACTAGATCTTAGTTAGAAATTATAATAATACGAAATTGTTTTAAAATTAAAAAAAATTGTTTTATTTTAAATATAATACTTACCAAAACAAATGGAGACTTACATGAAAAAAACTATTCTTATCGTTTCTCTTGTGCTAATGCTTTTTCCCACACATTCGTTATTAGCTCAAAAGGCAAACTGGGTTTTCGGCGGAAGATTCGGATTGTCTATTGTTAGTGCGACTGGAGGTAGTTCGACCGGTTTACAAATTGGTCCTATGGCTGAAGTAAAATTTAATAGAAACATGGCTGTGGGTACCGAGTTCAATATTAATACTCAAGGTGGTACATCTATTGAATGGGCAGATTATTTCAAGTATTATTTTGACGTACAAGGCTCGAAGATAAAACCATATATTAACGGCGGGTTTAGTTTGTGGTTTTACACAGGAGGACCTTATTTTGGCTTAAGATTTGGAGGCGGCGCGAATTTCCCGATTGCTCCTAAACTTTATATCCCGGCAGATTTGCAACTCGGGCCGGTTTTTGCTTCGGGTACCTCGGTGTTTTATTTTGCTATAACTACCGGAATTAGATATGAGTTGTAACATTTAGGAACTAATTTCGTTTAAAATAAAAAACGGCATAATTAAATGCCGTTTTTTATATAAATACTTCTAATATTAATTAATTCCGAATAATACTCCCACTTCTAAACTGAGATAACTGGCAGATCCTGAAGACGCAATTAAATTATATTGTAAAGTTGCATCTAATGTTAAATTAAGGCTTGCTTGGAATAAAGCTCCACCGCCGAAACCGATACCAAAATCTGTACTTGATCCGGAAGCCGTTCCACCGCCAAATGTTTGACCCCCGAATGAATATGTTGGTAGTTCTATACTTGAGCTGCTAAAGTGCAAACCAAGTTCAGCACCAGCGTATGGAGTTATAGAACCTTTTTGAAAATAGTATCTGGCTCCAAATAACAGCGGTATAGAGCTAAAGCTTCCGTCAACATTCTTATTACCCCATCTTAAATAACCGATACTACCAGTTAAATCCAATTGATTTATTACTCTATACATAAAAGTTGCTGTTCCGCCGAATCCAATACTATTTGCATCTCCAAAACTGCCTAGTGGTAGAGCCAAAACTACATTGGGCTCTACAGACATTTTTCCTACTTGAGCATTAGAAACGCTTACAAATAAAAACAGCAACAGACTGATTGCAATGACTTTTTTCATACTGATCTCCTTAAGATTATTATTTTAATATAAGTTAGTTGGAATAAAGCTTTATAAATATAAACAAAATGTTGTTGTTGGCAAATGTTCTCTAAAACAAAAATTATTTGCTAGTAACAAATATTATAACGAAATTTAATTCTTAAAAACGTTAATTACAAATTTCTGAAATATTTTATTCCTTTGTTGTGAGCTTACACACAGAAATTTATTTGTAATTATATATATAATCCTTTTTATTTCAATCTATGCTTTTCTATTTTGTTAGTAAATGTATTAAAAAAACCCCGATCCGGGAAAAACGGAATATATGAAATTACTAATTTTGTTTTTGACCAAATTTTTCATTTTCTTTTTTGTTGTTTCTTCTTTAAGCGCCCAAGATTCTACCAAAACGTATAAGTTAAAAGAAATTACGGTTAGCGGAAAGGAATTTGTGGAACCAAAATCTATAGATCGGAA
>BDSW01000215.1 GCA_002898175.1 bacterium BMS3Abin04 | reverse complement strand
ATAGATTTGATGGTAGATAAAACAACAGCCTCATTCCATGCGTTCGCCTTTTTTACCGACTGCAAATAGGAATACATTTCCTTAAACAGTTCGCTATGGTCGTGAAATTTTTGTCCGGGTTTTAATCCCGTAAAATCTTTTTCGGGAACTATGCCGTATTTTTCCCACATTCTTGTAACTGCATTTGCCTCGGAGCCTTGAGCGAACAAAGATTTTCCTCTTGTCCTTACAAATTCTCTTGCTTTCTCAACATACTCCCAATAATCCGTAAACATTTCGGAAAGTTTAACTTTCTTTTTTGACATTCTGTAAACTTCAGATTCCAAAAACGATGTTGTGGCAAAATCCCAGCATGTACCTGTATTACCTTGGGATATCGGTTTATTATGCCAGAAAGTTGTAAACTGGTTTACCGATGTTGGTAAATCATAATTGCTTACATCAACCTCAAATATCTTTTTAACCTCTTTCGGACGGGAATTAAATTCTTTAATACTTTTCATAATTACATTTTGATAATAACCCGGCTTTTTTTCAATAAATACTCCTTTATCTTTTTTTATTGTTTGAGCAACTAAACCCGCAGATGAAAAAATTAATAAGAACAAAAAATTTACTAACATAAAACGTTTCATTTTCAAATCCCCTTTCGCTAATTTTAATTGAATCGATTTTGTAAATTTAATTAACTATCCTCTATTATAAAAATTAGTTTTATTGTATAAAGAATTGAGTAAGAACAAGAGCAGGATAAAAAGTAAGAATAATGTGTTAGTTGCTATTTATGTAAATAGTGTGAATTGTAAATGAAATGAATGAATATTTATTTGAATAAATTTTCTAAATGAGTGAATAAGTAATAAAATGATTAAGAAAATTCTAAAAAATCCGAAATTAACAGCTGATGAAAAAGCTGAATTTGAAAGATTGGTTAAGGCAAATATGAAAAGAGCGTATTTTGCAGCACTAGGTTTTTTAGGGTCGCACGATTTAGCAATGGATGTTTCTCAAGATGCTTTTATAAGAGCATATAGAAGCTTTAAAACATTTGATAACAAGAGAAATTTCTTTCCTTGGTATTATAGAATACTGAAGAACCTGTGCTTAAATTATTTTAGAGACTCTAAAAATAAAAGGGAAGTAACTTTTCTGGAAAATGTAAAGAATATGGAAGATTCTTCAACTCCGGAAGATTTTGTTGAAAATGAGGAAGTTAAGGAAAAACTGGAAAGCGCTATGCAGCAGTTAAAATTGGAAGACAGGGAAATTATTATGCTGAAAGAGTTTCAGAACCATAGCTATAAAGAAATTGCAGAATTGTTAAATCTGCCCATTGGAACGGTAATGTCTAAACTTTATTATGCACGTAAAAAATTGGCAAATGAATTTGAAAGGTTAGTTTAATGAATGAACGATTTATAATTCTTATGGAAAAATTTTTTGAAAATGAATTGGATGAAAAAGAAAAATTGGAATTCGATTCTTTATTACTTAATGATCATCTGTTAAAAAAAGAATTTGAAGAACAAAAACGGATCAAGGAGGTTCTAGATAAAATGAAACTTAAAAATCCTTCTAAAGAATTTTGGGACGGTTACTGGACAAGCCTCTATAATAAATTAGAAAGAGGAATTGCATGGATTGCAATTTCAATAGGAGCACTCATCTTAATTGCTTACGGAAGTATCCAGGCGGTTAATCAGTTCTTTGCAGACAAACAGACGCCTTTAATCGTACAGATTGGAACAGTAGCTTTGGTTTTCGGAATAATTGTTCTAATCTTCTCGGTTGTTCGCGAAAAGTATTTTACTTCCAAACATGATAAATATAAGGAGATTCAAAGATGATTATCGTTACAACTCCAACAATTCAGGGTAAAGAAATTAAACAAGTATTCGGTATTGTTCGCGGTAATACTATCCGAGCAAGAAATATTGGGAAAGATGTTGTTGCCTTACTAAAAAATATTGTTGGCGGTGAGATACAAGAATACACAAAGTTAATGGCTGAATCTCGTGAACAGTCATTAGACAGAATGACGGCAGAAGCAAAAGCATTGGGAGCAAATGCTATTGTTAACTGTCGTTTTTCAACAAGCTATATTATGCAAAGCGCTGCTGAAATACTTGTCTATGGAACCGCTGTTTATGTGGAATAGAATACTCTAATTTTGCAACTATTTATCTTGGGGTGAAAAGTAAAATTTAATAATCTTGAGATCAGTCAAGTGTTTGCTTAAAATAGGTATCTTCTTTAGTAAATCAACTTGCTAAGTTAATTTTTTAGCAAATATTCCGGTTAAATGGCATGATTCTTTATTGACAATACAGCATGTTGTCTAATAATTCAGATATGATAATAAATAACTAACTAATTTATATAAAACCCTGCCGAGAAAAACCCTACCCAATGTTTTAATGAAAACGGGGCAGTAGTTCCGAGATGTGTGTGTTTAATTGGAAGTACACCTTCGGTAAATGTATCGGAATACATAAACAACTTTCCGTATATAGTTTCCCCCGTGATGTTTTTAACAATTTTGTCTACGGTCAATAATCCAAAAGTAATAGGATATCTCCCGCACCATAATGTCAACGGTTTATTCTTGCCTGTTTTCCATATTTCGTTTGTTAAAGCAGATAGGTCGGTTTTATTGATGGTACGGTTAATATATTTTTTCAGAATGCGTTTATCGTTGTTAGTAGCTGCGGTATGAGCTTTCAAATCCGTACCAAACGGAGTATTGTTAAAGTCGGCTCCGTAATGGTCGGCATCGTTGGAAATTAAAAAGAAAATATCTTTCCCAAGCTGCAGATGCCTTGACTTAACATAATCGACAATAATTTTAGTTAATGAATCGCTTATTTCTTCCATCAAATTAAACGGCATTGCGGTTACCATGATAGGTGTAATTTTAATATCGCGGTTGTAATATTGCAAGAACGGAATCAGCGCTTCAATAGAATGTTCAATTCTTTGAGCTTTATTGCTAACTATAAAATAATTATGATTTAATTTCTGCTTTATTTCTTCTCGCAGCGGAGATATTTCAACGTTACCATACGGACCTTTCCATAAATTATAATTATCTAGGATTAAAACATTTTTCGGGTCGCTCATTGCTCGCCTTACAGTACCGTGAGTTACGCCGAAAATAACAATTTCCTTAGCTTTAATTAAATGATAAACCGGGAAATAAATTCTGCCCGCGTATAGATAATCATCATGCGGAGAAACGGCAGCTACTAAATTTTTACTTGGGAATTCAGGGAAGTTTTCTGCATCTTTTTCTAAGAAAGAAATTATACTATCCATCTCGGTTGCATTCCAGCAAAAACCGACGCTATCTCTAATTGGACGAATAGTTTGAGCAGATAAGATTGTATTAAAAAAGAAAGTAAACGAAAGAAGAAAAACCCCAGATAAATTTAACTTCATAAAGCAAACCTAATTTTTGTTTACAGACATTTAATTGAAATAATGCTCACATCATCTTCAAACTTTCCGTTTGTAAACTCCGTAAATACTTTTTCAATTTTATTAAGAGGATTTTCATGAGGAGCAATAGTTTTAATTACATTTATTAAACCGTCCTCACCAAAGAACTTCCCTTCGCTGTTCCTTGATTCGGTTATACCGTCCGTTGTACTAAAAAGTATATCGCCGCTTTTAAGCGAGACTCCAACATCTTCATATTCACCGGTCTCACTAAAACCGAGTAGAATTCCATCCGACCTGATACTTTCTATATTGTTGTCCATACTTTTATGTAAAAGCGGTAAATCGCCGGCTCCGCTGTAGAGAACCATTTTGTCCTTGTTGTTCACAACAAAAATAGATAGTGTAATAAATACTTCGGAGAGTCGTTCATCCTTATAAATTGCATCATTTACTTTGTTAAGAATTACTGCGGGGGAGAAAACTTCACCGGATTGCAGAACAAAGCGTATTGCGCTGCGAACATATCCGGCATAAGCAACCGCAAAATACCATGCGCCCCATTTTTTCCCCATTATGTCGCCCAATACTACAACAAGATTATTTTTGTCTAATGGGAAATAATCTATAAAATCTCCTCCGGGAATATTTTGAAAAGGAACATGCCAATGCTCAACTTCAAATCCTTCAAATTTAGGAAAGTTGTCGGGAACGACTTTTGCTCCCATTTTCGAAGCTGCCTGATGTACCTCATTGACTGCCTTTTCTCTTTCTTTTTTACTGCTTTTAAGAATTGCCGATAATTTTGCAACAATAATTTTAGGACTCGAAGTTTTAACTATATAATCTTCAATATCTAAATCGTATCCTTCCAAGATATCGGTTTCATCACCTTTTGCCGTAAGAAAAATAAACGGAATGGAACCAAGTTCGGGTTCTTTTAATAAATTCCTCCTGAATTCATAACCGTCCATTTCAGGCATCATAATATCACTTACGATAATATCGGGTTTAAATTCCCGTACTTTTTCTAAGCCGGCAATCCCATTTTCCGCCCATTCACAAATGAATCCGGCTCTTTTGAAACTAAATGTAAAAAGTTTGGCAATATTGTCTTCATCTTCTACAAGCAAGACCTTGAAATCATTATTTTCTGCATTCATAATCAGTCATTGATTTGTAAGGAAATTAATCTCGTTTTGATTTTATGTTATACTTCTCCATTAGCCTATAAAGAGTAGCTCTGCCAACGTTAAGTTTTTTTGACGCTTCAACAATGTTGCCTTTCGTTATTCTCAATGCATGTTTAATTGCTTCCGATTTTAGCTGTTCAAATGGAATAATCGGGGAGTCATCTCCAAAGAGCGGTTCATTGCTATGCAAAGAGGAACTGCCATCCGTGCTAAGTATTTGCGGAGGTAAAACATCTACATCAATCCATTTATGATCCGTGAGAATTAAACACCGTTCAATTGTGTTTTCCAATTCCCTTACGTTTCCGGGCCAGTCATAATCGTACATTAATTTTAGCGCTGCTTTAGTAAAACCTTCAATATCTTTTCCTACTTTAAGTTTAAATTCATTTAAGAAATGGTTAATTAATATAACAATATCGCCTCTTCTTTCACGCAGCGGCGGTATGTATATTGGGAATGAGTTGAGACGGTAATATAAATCTTCCCTAAATTCTCTGTTGGTCACCATTTCCTTCAAGTGTCTATTTGTAGCAGAAATAATCCGCACATCACTCTTGATCGTTTCGTTGCCGCCGACTCTTTCAAACTCCCTTTGCTGTATTACTCTTAAAATTTTTGCCTGGAGCGGCATTTCCATCTCGCCGATTTCATCCAAGAATAAAGTACCTCCGTTTGCAAGTTCAAACTTTCCTATTTTACGCTGGTAAGCGCCGGTAAACGAACCTTTTTCATGACCGAACAATTCACTTTCCAATAATTCTCTTGGTATTGAAGCTGAGTTTACGACAACAAAAGGAGCATCTTTTCTAATGCCGTTATAATGAATTGCGCGGGCAATCAGTTCTTTCCCGGTTCCGCTTTCTCCATTGATTAAGACTGTAATGGAGTTGTCCAGAACCTTGGTTACCATTTTAAATACATCCTGCATTTTTCTATCTGCGGAAATGATGTTATCAAAACTATATTCTTTTTGGAGGTCTCCTTTTAATTCATCAACTCTTCGCTGTAAATCATAATTGGCAATAGCATTTTTAATTGCCGGTTCAAGTCTGTTTTTATCAATCGGTTTCGGGAAATAATCAAAGGCGCCTATTCTAATAGATTCCAGCGCTACGTCTATGCTTCCTTGTGCAGACAGCATGATGACGGGCAAATTTTTATAGTTTCGTTTTATTCTTCTTAGAACCTCTATCCCGCTAATGTCAGGCAGCATGATATCAAGCAATACCAAGTCAGGACCTTCATAAAGGCTGTCCAGCAAGTCGTTGCCGTTCATAAAAGTTTTTACCTTATATTTCCAATCATTTTTAACCCAATGAGATATTAATTTAAGGATAGATTCTTCATCGTCGACAATAAATATGGTTTTTTCCAAGTTTTTCTCCTACTTATAATTATATTAATTTAGGTAGTTTGATAATAAAAGTAGTCCCCTTGTTTTCCTCGCTTTTCACCCTAATTAATCCTTTGTGTAAATCTATAATTTTTTTTACAGTCACCAAACCCAAACCGCTTCCTTTAGTCTTTTTTGCTTGAGTTTCAACTTTATTAAATTTTTCAAAAATAAATTGCAATTCATCCTGCGGAATTCCGATACCGGTATCGCTAATAATAATTTCCGCTTCCCTTAGAAAATCCTGAACGATTACGGTTACTCTTCCACCCGGTTCGGTAAATTTAAAAGCATT
>BDSW01000214.1 GCA_002898175.1 bacterium BMS3Abin04 | reverse complement strand
CCATTATACTGAAGACCCCGATTCTATTTGCAATAAATGCAGGCGTATCTTTACACAATACGGGAACTTTACCTAAGAACAGGTCGCCGTAATGCATAAGAAATTCAATTACTTCCGGTTTAGTTTTGGGAGTAGGTACAATTTCCAATAGTTGCAAGTATCTTGGCGGATTGAAAAAATGAGTCCCGCAAAAATGCTGCTGAAAATCCTCGCTTCTTCCTTCCAGCATTAAGTGAATAGGAATACCGGAAGTATTTGTACTTATTAAGGTCCCTGGTTTTCTATACTTTTCAATTTTTTCAAAAACAGATTTTTTGATATCCAGGTTTTCTACCACGACTTCAATTATCCAATCAACATTTTTAAGCCAATCAAGATTGTCCTCAAAATTACCGGTAACAATTCTTGATACAAATGATTTATGATAGATTGGTGAAGGTTTTGACTTTAACACTTTCTTGAGATTATCGTTTACTATTCTATTTCGAACAGTTTTATCCTCAAGAGTTAAGCCTTTTGCTTTTTCTTGTTCATTAGTTTCCCTTGGAATAATATCCAGCAAATAAACTTTACATCCAATATTTGCAAAATGGGCTGCAATTCTTGAACCCATTACCCCGGAACCTAAAACGGCTACTTCATTAATTTTTCTTTTCATGTTGCAATTTAGTTTTGTTTATAATTTTATTTTAGCTTATCTAATATTTTTATATTTACTGTTTTCATTTGGATGATAAATTTCTTCTATTAGCTCCTTGTATTTTTTTAATAACACTCTTCTTTTTAACTTCAGCGTTGGAGTTAATTCACCTGTTTCAACTGTCCATTGATCTAATACTAAAGCTATTTTCTTAACTTGCTGTATATGCCCGAACCGCTTATTAAATTTTTGTATGTCTTTCCATATCCTTTCTTTTAAAATATCGGAGTTAATTAATTGTTCTCTGGTTTTTAACTCTAAACATTTCCTTTGGCACCACTTTTCAACAAATTCAAAATTAGGAACTATTATCGCAGCTGTGAATCTTCTATTTTCTCCAACAACCATTATTTCTTCGATAAACAGGGATTCCTTCATTTTGTTTTCTATCGGCATAGGAATAACAAATTTGCCGCCGGAAGTTTTGAAAATTTCTTTAAGCCTATCGGTAATTTTAAGGAATTTGCCTTCAATAATTTTTCCTACATCGCCGGTATGGAACCACCCATCTTCATCAATAACTTCTTTAGTTGCATCCGGTTTATTGTAATAACCAAGCATTAAGTTAGGACCTTTAGTCAGTATTTCATCATTCTCACCAATTTTAATTTCAACACCGGGTATTGTCGATCCCACCGTACCAATATAGTACTCACCCTTTTCAAATCTATCGCAAGTTATAACAGGAGATGTTTCAGTTAACCCGTACCCTTCTACTACCGGTATCCCGGCGGCAGTAAATATTCTGCCTAATCGAGGTTGAAGCGCGGCAGAGCCGCTTATAATTCCCTGCACTTCACCTCCCAAAGCTTCCACCCACTTACTAAAAACAAGTTTTCTTGCACCCCATAGGCGAATATTGTAAAAAATATTATTTTCACCTTTCGGGTTATAGTGGTTACCTAGATTTACAGCCCAGCCAAAGATTGCCTTTTTAAGACCTGAAAGACTTCGACCTTTTTCCATGATTTTATCAAATATTTTTTCAAGTAAACGCGGAACGGTAGTAAAATAATTAGGTTTAATCTCCTTTATGTTATCACCAATTTTATCCATACTTTCTGCATAACTGATTGATGCACCAACCGAATAATAAAAATAGAATGCTGTTCTTTCAAAGATGTGACACAAAGGCAAGAAACTTATTACCCGATGTATATTTTTAATAGGTATTATCAAGGAAAGAGAAGCAACGTTGGACATTATATTATTATGAGATAACATTACTCCTTTTGGAACCCCGGTTGTACCGGAAGTATAAATTATTGTGGCTAGCTCATCTTTATTAATTGATTTTTTTATTTCTTCTAATTTGTTTTCTAAAACTTCATCATGTTTAATTCTTAATTCCGTCCATTGTTTTTCATGTTCCGATTTATCAAAAGTATAAACTTCAATTTTCCATTTAATTTTGGCCCTTACATCGTTTACTTTCTTCAATAACTCATCATTCTCAACAAAAACAATTTTTACATGCGCATCGGTAAAAATAAATTCATAGTTATCTTCGCTCATGTTAGGATAAAGTGGTACTATCACCGCATTAACCTGCTGAGCTGCTAAATCCGCGAAATTCCATTCACATCTGTTTTTTGATATTATAGCGATTTTATCTGCAGGTCCATAACCGTTTTTCAATAAACCTAAACTAAGCTCTTTAACAATAGATTTGACTTCCTCGGAACTATACTTCCGCCAGTCTCCCTCAATCTTATCCCGAATTGCATCTTTCCTTGGAAAATTCTCGATTTGATAATCAAGGACATCAAAGAGGCGATTATATTTTATAGTTGGTAAGCCCATAAGAAACCAAATGTTTTTATTGATAGTTTATTTATATTAGAACAAATTTAAAATATAAACTTACGATAATAAATGCAAGCGAAATTTCGCTAATTGAGAAATTTTGTTATATTATGTCTTGTATTTTACACTCTTTACATATATTTAGTTTCAAGATTTTTAATTTATTGACTTTAATCATTATGAAACTCACGCAAAGTAATATCAAATTAATATTTGGTCTTAAAGTAAAACAGTTAAGGCAGAGTAAAAACCTTTCACTTTCGCAGCTTGCAAAAAAAGCTAAAATGAGTATTTCCTATTTAAATGAAATTGAAAGCGGGAAAAAATATCCTAAAACCGATAAAATTTCAGCACTATCAAAAGCCCTTGGTATAAATTACGATAATCTCGTTTCGCTAAAGTTGAACAAGCAATTAGCGCCGATAGGAGAATTATTAGATTCTAACGTCCTTGATCAATTACCGCTTGATCATTACGGAATAGATGTTAATAAACTTATTGCTCTTCTTGCAAATGCCCCGCTTAAGCTTAACGTACTTGTATCAACAATAATTGAAATGGCTAAACGCTCTGAAATGAGCCAGAATAATTTTAGTCGTACTGCCTTAAGGATGTACAAGGAGTTCAACGAAAATTATTTTCCCGATTTAGAATTAGCAGTTGATAAATTCCGAAAGAAATACAAACTAAGTCAATCAAAAAGAATAACTTTTAACGTTCTTTCCAAAATACTAAAAGAAAACTTCAACTATCTAGTTGATGACACGGCACTTAACCATTTCCCTGAACTTCGACACTTAAGAGCTGTTGTATCAACAGATGAAAAACCTAGAATTTATCTGAACAATAATTTATCGGATTACCAAAAATCTTTTATCCTTGGGAAAGAACTTGCATACAACTACCTTAACATATCCGATAGAAGTTATATTTATTCGGCTGTAAGTTTAGATTCATTTGATCAGCTTTTAAACAATCTCAACACATCATATTTCTCAACATCTTTAATGATTCCCGGGAAAAAAATAATAAATGATTTTGCTAAATTCCTCAAAAGGAAAAAATGGGATGGGGAGTTTTTGCTTTTACTTTTGAAGAAATATAATGTTTCGCCTGAAATGTTATTTCAAAGAATTGCAAGTATTGCTCCAAAATATTTTCAATTAAATAAATTCTTCTTTTTTAGATTTGAATATGATTTACTAACTAAAAACTTTAATCTCACGAAAGAGTTAAGATTAAATATAAACCAAAATCCGGGAGGATATCATTATGGCGAGCATTATTGCAGACGCTGGATTTCCCTGGATATAATTAAAAAACTTGACAGTATGAAAAAAAGGGATTTTAATCAGCACACTATCGGTGCTCAAATTTCCAATTTTATATATTCGACCAATCAATTTCTCAGTATTTCAATAGCAAAGATAAATCAATTTAATAGGAGTTCATATTCCAGTGTAACTTTAGGTTTTAAAATTGATGATGATGATGTTAAGAATAAAATTAAATTCCTTCAAGACTTAAGCATTAAGATAAAAGAAGTAAATAATACATGTGAAAGATGTGATTTACCAAATTGCAAAGAACGGGTTATTGAGCCAATAATGATTTACGAAGAGTTGAGTAAAGAGAAAATTCAAAAAGCAATCAATAAATTATTAATTGAGAGCTGAGAGTTTGGTGTTTAGAATTAGGAAATGAGAAGTCGAAATTTAAAGAATATTTAATTCCAAAAATTACATTAATGATTGTGAGTTTTTAATCCCAATATTTCAGTTTTTCAATTGTGGATTATCTATTTTTTCTCTCCGTTCTACCCAATTGCAGAACCGCCTAGATTACTCTACAGAAATGTGCTATTCTTAAAAATTTGAAATTATATCATTTTTTTCTAAATTAGAGTTAAAGTCAAAAAAAATGAATATACAGTTCTAATAAATATAACGTGTTTTGATAGTAGTATTTCACAATAAACGTACTGCGTTTGTTAAGAAGTTGGGCATAATTACGGCAGAAGGTAGATGCTAATAAATTGTTTCCTTCACATGAGTTAAAAATAATGGTTCGTAATAGAGAGATTATTGAAAAAGAATATACTTTGGAAAAAGAAAATGGATTTCTTAAAACTTTTAATAAACTTCAAAAAAAATAACTTAAAATTTAAACAAGATAAATCAAGTGGCTTTTTGAAAAAATCAGGAATGAAAATCGTAAATCAATATAAAAGGCCAGTTTTAAATAGAATAAAAAAAGACAAATCAGCTTATGCTGAAATGAATTTAAAAAGAGTTGTATAATGAAAACCTTTGAAGTAGTTTTGACAAAGTCATACATAATAAAAATTAAGGCAGAAAATGAAAATTCTGCAAAAGAATTTTCTCAATTCTATACAAGTGATATATTAGATTTATCAAATGAAAAAGACAGAGAAAAGTATAAATTCAGTATTGAAGATATTGATTGTAAAATCAATGATATTTTTGAGATAAGAGAAACTAATGAGAACAATTGAAACAAAAATATTTTTGGGAGATAGCAAAGAAGTTTTAAAACAACAATTAGATAATAACTCTATTGATTTGATAATAACTTCACCACCTTATGCTGATAGGAGGAAACAAACTTATGGAGGGATAAAACCTGAAAAATATGTAGAATGGTTTTTACCTATAAGCGAAGAGTTATTGCGAGTTTTAAAACCTACAGGTACATTTATTTTAAATATTAAAGAAAAGGTAGAAAAAGGCGAAAGACATACTTATGTTATTGAGTTGATTTTAGCTATGCGACAACAAGGTTGGTTGTGGACAGAAGAATTTATTTGGCATAAAAAAAATTCATACCCGGGAAAATGGCCAAACCGCTTTCGTGATTCATGGGAAAGACTTCTTCAATTCAATAAGGAAAAGAAATTTCATATGTACCAAGAAGAAGTAATGGTACCTATGGGAAATTGGGCTAAAAACAGATTGAAAAATCTTTCTGAAACTGATAAAATCCGAGATAACTCAAAAGTTGGCAGTGGTTTTGGGAAAAACATTTCAAATTGGCTAAATAGGGATAAAGCATATCCAACAAACGTTCTTCATTTAGCAACAGAATGTAACAATAAGAATCACAGTGCTGCATTTCCTGAAGAACTTCCTGAGTGGTTTATAAAACTTTTCACAAAAGAAAATGATTGGGTTTTAGACCCTTTTGTAGGTTCAGGAACTACTCTTGAAGTAGCAAAAAATATGCAAAGAAATTCGATCGGAATAGACATTGTTCCTGAATATGTAGAAATGATAAAGTCAAAAATACAAGAAAAAGAATATGTGCTATTTGAGCCAAAAGTTCAATATAAAACACAAAAAAAAATAAATCATTAAAGTACTAAATATGGAATATACTCAAGAAGGTTTAATAAAATATATTTGTGAAAAAGTTAATGGCATTGGAGAAAAAACAGCAGACAGAATTGCCGGTTTTATGGAAGAAGATCTACTAAATTTCTATAAAAATACAGATCTATTGTCAAATTTTGTCTCATCGAAAGGGAAAAGATTTTTAAAGGATAATCAAATTGAAAAAATTAAAGAAAAAATAAATGAATATATTTTAAATCCTACAATAGAAATAAATAGTCTTTGGATTTCTGTTCTAATAAAGGATTTTGTAGAAAATAGCATTAATGAACTTAGAAACACAACAT